>JAPPBX010000088.1 GCA_026702755.1 Candidatus Poribacteria bacterium
CGTGTTCAAAGTTTCTGGCTAAAACCCGGCGCAGTTAGAAACAGCGCCTACCGGGCCTGGGGATCAATGCCACCATTTTTCTAAAATTGACAGTTATGGTGCGGTTGCAAACCACACCTACCGGATCTGGGGCGAATTAGAATTACCGATTTAAATAATTAAACTTCATCAAAGTGCGCCTATCTACTCGTTACTCTATATCTCTCTGTATCTGATACCGCGCTTCCATCCCGCTATCCCAATCACAATCGAGACAGAACATCACCTTCGGTCCCAAGTACTGGATGTTTTTACTGTCACACTCTGGACATATTTTTATCGGCTTTTCTATTTCGTCCTCTGCGTTGTGTTGGAAAATATTCAGGTAGTATATCTTTAACTCACCCGGGTAACGATGTCCCATCGGACAACGAATCAGATTGGAACTATTGTCCGTGAAGCGTTCCATTGTTTCCCGAAGAAACGTCAAGCGGTGCTGACAGACGGGACAGGGGTTAGGGGTCAATTCTTTTACGATGACGAGGTCTGTGTCTTCCGCTCGGATAGAGACTGTCAAGGCGAGGTGATGTGCGAGTTGCAAATGCGATACGCCTTGGGTTCCAAGCTTTTCAGCGAGTTCCGAGACAATTTTCGCGTAACTTTGTGGGCTTAGGACCAATTCCGTTGGAATCATCGTTCCGCCCTTTAAGCTGGAGAGAAGCCGATAGATGCGTTCTAAAATGGGCAGCCACCTCCTGTAATTTCGTAATGGAAAGAGAATTAGACTGTCCTGCCTTCAGTTGGTTCAGAAGCTAAGGGTGTTTCGTTACTCCGCGCGAGGGGTGATGATGATGCACCTCTCTGGGAACGGTAAGCGTCAGCAGGTTGATTTCGGATTAAGATCAGGTCTTCTCCATCACGTTCAATGATGTCATTTTGCATTAACGTGATTTCAAACTTTCGCATACTGGTCATAAAGTTGATGGTGACACGTGCCGCTGCTTCCAACTTAATTTGCCAACCGGTTTCAGTTTTCGTTCGAGTGAATCGATCACCAATATCAAGCGACTGCATTTGCACAGCGTTAATAATTATGCCGCTTTGTGCTTGCATCTGATTTTGGGTTTCGGTTGCATTCTCGTTAGTGTTTTGTTCCGCCATGTGCTACTCCACCTCTATAAATATGAATTGCGGATATTTTAGCATAGAGGGTTGTCTATTGTCAAAATTATTTTTATGTATCCTTGGGGATGCGCTGAACCTTGTTAGTGGGGTATTTCGTCCTCCATAGAGAAGAAAGTCGGGAATCGGAGTTGAGAGTCGGGAATCGGAGTTCCCTCCTACCGGAAAGAAAAAGCAGGTTGAGAGTCGGGAATCGGAGTTCCCTCCTACCGGAAAGAAAAAGCAGGTTGACAGCTGCTTCTGAATTAGATTATAATATGTTGTGAAAGGATTGAAACCAGATATGCGATTCACCTATTTTTGGCCCGGGTGGGCAGTTGCGCTCGGTATTGGCATCGTCATCGGTATAACTGTATTCTTTTATTTGCGGGTCGCGCGCCCCATAGATCCAAGATATAGATTTTTACTTGTCGTGCTGCGGGTCGTTGCAGCGTCGATTCTGCTTGGATGTCTCTTGGCACCTGTTGTCATTGAAAAGAAGGATGTCACGCCGTCAACGCATCTTTCCATTTTAGTGGATACCTCTCGAAGTATGCAACTCGTCGATCCGTCTACACGTGGGATGTCCGAATCAAGGATCAGTCAGGTAAATCAACTTCTATTCAATGCACCACAGCAATTCCTGCAAACTTTACAGGACAGGTTTGAGGTTCATCTTTATCCTTTTGATACGGGACTGCATCAAAGCGTTCTCTTGGTACAAGATGACAGTCCTCCTATGCCAGCGTTTGAACCGGAAGGCGCACTCACTGATATTGGAGCCGCTGTTCGAGAGGCGGCAGCAGCATGGAAAGGGCAACAGAGTGCTGGTATTGTCCTTATTACAGATGGTGCACACAATTCTGGGCAATTTCCGTTGGAACAGATGACTGCATTGGAGGTGCCAATCTATCCGATAGGTGTCGGTTCTGCGGATCCACCGAAAGATATTCAGATTCAACGTGTTGACTACACACCGATTGCTTACACAAACCATGAAAGCATTGTTCGTGTAAGCGTTATGCAAACGGGCTACACTGGTAAAACAACACGACTCTCTTTGCGAGAGGCGAAGAATAAGCGTTTCATAGATGACGCAACCTTGACGTTTGAACCGCATCAGGACGCAGATTCCACGAGTGACAGCACAAAACAGGTTGTTGAATTAAAGTTGACACCTCAGACAGAGGGGAACTTTCAATATACTGTTATGCTTCCAACGCTTGACGGTGAACTCACGGAGGCAAACAATCAAAAGACATTTTCGGTGAAGGTTGTAAAAGCGAAACTCAACGTTTTTTATCTGGAAAGCGCACCGAGGTGGGACTACACGTTCTTAAAACGAGCATTGGAGCGGGACCCGGATATTGAGGCGACTTGTGCGATTTTATCGTCCAATAGGTTAAATGCGGGACTTACTGGGACTGCACTCAACCGCTTAGATGGGTACTATCCACAAGCAACGCCAGTATCGGACACGCCACGATTTCCCGAAACGCTGACTGCACTTTCCGAGTATGATGTCCTGATTTTAGGTGATTTGGAGGCAGCGCATCTTACCGAAAACCAACAACGCGCAATTGTTGACTTCGTTGAAACGCAGGGGAAATCGATTATCTTTCTGCCCTCTCGGCGTATGCTCAGTCTGAATGGACTTGGAACCACAGAGTTGGCGCAGCTTTTACCGATTGAGATTCCGCGAAACGGGTGTCGTGTAGAGGATATGGAATTCACTGTGCAGCCGACTCCATCCGGAGCGTTTCACCCGATGTTGCAGCTGAGTGATACACAAACGGGCCGAACCGAAATGTTAGGCGAGAGCAGTGTAACTTTATGGCGAAATATGCCGGCGTTGTCGAGGTCCTTTAGTGGATTTCGTCTCAGGGGCGGTGCCACCCCTCTGATGGAGAACGGGAAAGGTACACCGATTCTGATTCTTCAGAGAGCAGGATTGGGCAAAAGTCTACTCATCGCTGCAGAAGGTCTCTGGAATTGGGACTTCGGGGTTAAAACGTTTAAAGACACTCGCTATCACACGATCTATCCGCGCTTTTGGGCACAGGTGTTGCGATGGATGGCAACAGACACCGACGACAAGAACATATACCTTACGACTGATGCCTCGGCTTACGCAATAGGGGATACAGCGAAGGTTACAGCGTATTTGTACTCTGAAACATATCAACCCCAAGCAGGCGCGACGGTGCAGATTGAAGTGATGCCACCCGATGGAGCGACCTTCCAACTCCAGATTCGCTCAGCGATTGAAAGCACTAATGAAGGGGTGACACACCAAAATACAATCGCCAACATGGGGAACCTCTACACGGCTCAATTCGCACTACGACAGAAGGGGAACTACCGTATTCGCGCAACGGGTAGAAGTGGCAATCTAAACTTAGGCGAGGATCGGCTCGATATTTTCGTCCACCCGCAGCTTGCGGAATTAGAGAGTCCGCAACTCAATGAGGACTTACTGAAACAACTCGCCTCGCAAACGGGTGGTGCCTATTTTCCGATCGCTGATGCGGAATTGATGCTTGAGAACATTGCCGATGTTCAAAACGCGATGTTTGTCGATGCTGAACGTGAACTCTGGGCACATCCTTTGATTCTTCTTACAGTCGTTGGGTTGTTGGGAACTGAATGGTTTTTGCGCAAGCGGATTGGAATGACTTGAGGAACTGAAAGCCTGTGTAGCAGGCGAAAAATATGATACTATCAATTAAATGGAAACTATTTTGGGTCGGTTGCCTCCTACTTTGTGCGATGATTGGAACACACGGATGGCAAGGTTTGCTGGCTTCCAATGTCCCACTAACGATCGCACAAGTTCACTATGGCGGCGGTGGCGATTGGTACGGCGACGCGACGACGATTAAGAATTGGCTCCGGCTCGTCCGAACCCGAACAGGTATTGAAACCGCTAAGGATAGGGTAATCCTTAAGTTGACGGATCATACGCTTTATCAATACCCGATGCTCTACTTGGTAGGACACGGGAATATTCGGTTGACCGAGAGTGAAGTTGAGGCGTTGCGTGACTATCTCACGCGGGGCGGCTTCCTATTCGCCAATGACGATTACGGACTTGATGAAAGTTTTCGCCGTGAAATGCGTCGGGTCTTTCCAGAACAGGAGTTGCAACCGATACCGAATACACATCTAATTTATCGCTGCTTCTATGAACTGAAAGGCTTACCGAAAATTCATGTGCATGATACGGAGCCTGCCCAAGGATTTGGACTCTTTCACGACGGACGCATGGTTGTTTATTACGCTTACAGTGCTGACATCGGGGATGGGCTTGAAGATGCCGATGTACATCCAGATGATACCCCCCAAGTACGCGAACTTGCGGCAAAGATGGCAGTAAATATCGCTGTATATGCCCTAACGCATTAAAGGAGGTTCTCGGTTATCAGTTTTCGGTTATCAGTTTTCAGGGACAAGAGGTACTGTGGCTGCCACAAGAACCCTCTTAACTCTCACTGCGAGGCAAACTGATGACTCTTCCTCTGACAACTAATAACTGACAACTATTATACGATGGAAACACGAGATGTGAACCGTGCTTACGAAAATATTATGACGCGCTTGCGTGCCGTTCGGCGACAATGGCGATGGCTCGTTTTCTCCGAAAGTGTACTAAAATGCTTTGCGATTCTTGCGCTGCTGATGACAAGCACGCTTATCATTTTAACCGTTAGTTTTCAAGCATGGCAGTTTCCTTTCTCGCGTTGGATACGTATCGCGATCCTTTTGTTGGCAATAGGCGGTGCTATCTATGCGGTCATCCGAATACTTATTCTACCTCTCCGCGGTAAATTCACGGATACTGCGGTCGCGGCGCGCCTTGAATCGACACAGACGGAAACGGAATTTTCCTCCGAAAACCGAATCCTCAGTGCTATCCAGCTTCGGAAAAACTTAACAGATAATCCGCTTGGATATGCGCCTGAGTTTATCGAACACCTTATCGTTCAAGCCAGTCAAGACGTAGAACAGGTCCAACCTAAGAGGGTATTCCAAACCGAGTTTCAGAAGATTAAACGAAATGCTGGTATCGCTGTCGCAGGTGCTGTGCTTCTTTTGCTTACACATCTTCTCTTACCTACGGCTTTTACAGGCTTTGCACTGGCATTTCAAACCTTACCAAAAGCACTACAGGAAGATGCATCATATCTGAAAGACACCATTCAAATTACAGAGATCCAACCCGGCAGTATCCAAATTGAACGGGGGAGCGATGTTAAGGTGACTGCCAAAGTAGATGGACATTTCGACGCGCCTGTCTCGCTTTACTATCGCGTTGGAAGTGTTGATGAGGTGACATCAACCGCTGAATGGCAACCGCTACCGATGTACCGTACCTCCATTGACCCTGGGCGCGTCTCACAAACTTCTGATACGCTATTTCCATACAGGGCGACACTTGAAAATGTGGCGCGTCCGCTTCAATATTATATCTCTGTCAATGGGGTGGTATCGGCACGGTACCAGGTGACAATCAGCAATGAGCCAATTGTCACGCAGTTCCAGTATCGACTCAATTACCCAGCCTACACGCAGCTGCAGCCCCAAACGCTTCCCGCGGACATCGGAGACATTCAAGTGCTTTTTGGAACGGAAATTGTGTTCACTGGGAAGAGCAATAAACCACTTCAGAAGGCATCCCTCGTCTTTGAAACGTCAGGCGACGTTCCATTAGAAATTAAGGAAAAACATTTACAAGAGACTATTACACAAGATGGAAGAGTGGAAGGGTGGAAGGGTGGAAGGGTGGAAGGGTGGAAGGATGAGAGAATAGAAGGATCTTTTATTGCGCAACAGAGTGAGAATTATCATATCCAAATTACAGATGTTGAGGGTTTCACAAATCGGGACCCGGTGAAGTATATGCTCACTGTTCTGGAGGATGCCGCACCTGAAGTTGCTATCATTGAACCAGCACGGGATACCGTCTTGGATGACGCTATGCTGGTAGAACTAAAGGTAGAAGCCACAGACGATTATGGCATACAGGAACTCCAATTGGTATATCGTGTTGAGAGTGAAGGTGCCGAAGAGGTGAATGTCCCGTTGAAGCGTTGGGATTCAGCGGGTACCGCTGTGCGCAGCTCGGTTTCTGTGACATACGCATGGGACGTGGATCGGATTGGCATTTTTCCGGGTGAAGTGCTTGCTTATTACGTCCAAGCATTGGATATCGACAACGTCTCAGGACCGAATATCGGGAAATCTCATACCTATACGCTCCGTTTCCCGTCTCTCTCCGAATTATACGATGCAATTGCTTCCGAACAAGAGGTTGAACAACAAGGACTTGAAGAGCTTGTTGACGAACAGGCGGATGCTACCGGTTTGGTTGACACGCTCCTTGATAAGATTAGGAAGAGCCAGGAGCTTACCCTCAACGATGAGAGCGTGATGCAGCAGGTGCTTGAAAATCAGAAGCAGATTGAGGAAACAGCCAAGCAGCTGATCGAAGATATGAAGCAGACGGCAAAGGAGATGGAGCAGGATCAGCTCTTTGATACTGAGACGATCGAAAAATATCAGGAACTGCAAAATCTGATGGAGAAAGCACTTTCTGAAGAGCATAAAGAACTTTTGCGGAAACTTTCAGAAGCACTGGCGAAACAACAGATGAACGAGCAAGAGCAGTCGATGACGGAAGCGAATCTCAATCAGGAACAGTTTTTACAACAATTGGAACGCGCCAAGTCGCTTTATGAACAGATACTTCTCCAACAAAGACTTGAGGCTGCCGCCAAACAAGCGAAGGCTCTCGCTGAACAACAGAAGCAGCTGATGGATACGTTGGAATCGGAGGCACAATCCGCGCCTATAAATGATCTTGCACAAAAGGAGGACAGAGTCGCAAGCGAATTTGAACATCTCAGCGAAGAGTTAGATGAACTCGGCACAGAGATGAAAGATATGGCTCAAAACAGTGACAATGCTCCACCGCAAATAGAGCGGCTTGCGGACGAGATCAAACGGCTCAATCAGTTTGCCCGCGATCAGAATTTGTCGGAAATGCTTGAGGCAACCAGTGAAAGTCTCCGAAGTGGACAGAACAGTGAGGCACTCGAATCGGGGCGAGAAGCGCAACAGACACTCACAGAGGTCGCGCAAGGATTGGATAACGCGCTCGCATTCATGGAGGGTGCGAATGCGAACGAAACGCTGACCGCAATGCAGGAAGCCGTTCAAAGTGGGCTGCATCTCTCACATCTCCATGAAAAGGTGCTCACCCAAACCAATGACATTCTCATCGCTGGGCAAACTGATGCCTATATCCCGAATGAGATCGTGCGCTTGCAGCAACTCGCTGCCGATGAACTCGGTGCGGCGGAGAGCATTACCCAACTTTCCAGTAAGCTTTGGGAGTTAGGGAATCGCCAGATGGAGGTGCCGCCTGAAGTGATAATGCATCTTAACGCCTCAAACGATGCACTCTCGCGTGCTGCACGGGCATTGGAGGATAGACAGCCGAACCTCGCACTGCCGATCCAAAGGGCTGCACTTGCCGATCTCAATCAGGCAATCTTTGAACTGCTTGACGCGATGGCACAGATGAATCAGCAGATGGGTGCCAGCGGGTTTGAGAATATGATGGAACAGTTGCAACAACTTGCCGAGAGTCAGGAACAACTGAACGAGATGGCGCAGAACTTGAACCAGCAGCTGCGAGAACAGGGGCGAACTCCCGGACTTGAACAGATGATGCAGCAACTCGCCGACCAACAGCAGCTTATTCGAGAGGCAGCCGAACGACTCGCTGAACGGGCAGAGCAGATGGCACAGATGCTCGGCAGTCTTGAAGATGTTGCTGAGGAGATGACAGAGGTTGAAAAATCGCTTCGTCAAGGTGAACTTGACGAGCAGGTACTCGATAGACAAGCGCAGATTTTGACGCGGATGCTCGACAGTCTGAAATCGCTGCAGAAACGGGATGTCGGTAAACAGCGCAAGGCGGAAGTCGCTGAAAATCCTGAGGCACCTGCACAGGAAGTTCCGCCTTTGCACCCTGAATTACTCGAAATCGTTCGGAAGTTAGAAATGACACCGCACGCAAAAGAGTTTGAGGACATTCCGTTCCAGTATCGAGAGCAGCTACGAAAGTATTTTAAAGCACTTTCGCAGAAAACACAGTAAGTGGGTTTGTCTGAGATTAGGTTCTGTTGAAACAGCGTGGTGGAAGAATTCATGAACCGTAGAAATTTTTTGATTAACGGAGGCACCGCATTGGCAGGACTATTTCTCGCTAACGGGACCTCACGACTGTGTGCGGACAGTCAGGCAATTCATATTGACGAATATATAAACGAAAGGGAAAAATCAATGAAGACAGCGGTTAGTATTGTTGACGATGCGTTTTATATCAATGGAGAAATCACATATCCGGGACATTTCTACCAAGATCATAAAATAGAAGGGTTGCTTATTAACACCCGCATGGTGCAAGGTATCTTTGATGATCGGAACCCAGAAACCGTTCATCTGTGGGAATATCCAGATACAGGTGAATGGGACGCTGAGCGCAATACTCGTGAATTTTTGGCGGCAATGCCGACGTGGCGTGCCCACGGTGTATTGGCGTTTACCATCAATCTCCAAGGCGGCAGTCCGGAAGGCTACTCTAAAGCGCAACCGTGGCATAACTCCGGTATAGAAGCCGACGGCAGCCTCAACGCTGATTATCTGTCGCGGCTTGAACGCATTATCGACTTTGCTGATATACTCGGTATGGTTGTCATTCTCGGTTATTTCTACTTTGGGCAGGACCAGCGGGTTAAGAACGAGAACGCTATCAAAAAGGCTGTTGACAATGCAACCGGTTGGCTCTTCGACAAGGGATACACCAACGTTATCGTTGAGGTGAACAACGAATGCAACGTGAGAGCATATACCCATGAAATACTACAACCGCAACGGGTACACGAATTAATTGAAAGAGTGAAAGAGACAACACGCGACGGCAACAGATTTCTCGTCGGAACGAGTTACGGTGGTGGTAGGGTGCCGTTTGAAAATGTCGTCCGCTCCTCCGATTTCCTGCTTGTCCATGGAAATGGTGTGAGCGATCCGAACCGCATCATTGAGATGGTCCAACAGACACGCGAGGTGCCGGGCTACCGTCCGATGCCGATTCTTTTCAACGAAGACGATCATTTTGATTTCGATAAACCACTCAACAACTTCGTTGCTGCTGTGAGCCAATACGCCTCATGGGGCTACTTCGACCCCGGTGAAAACGACTATTGTAACGGTTACCAATCCGTGCCAGTGCAGTGGCAAATCAACACACCGCGCAAACGCGCTTTTTTTGAGAAGGCTCGCGACATCACTGGCTTCAACGCTTGATAGCATCAGGAACCGAGCCTAAAACGAAGTGAAAGGAATTCTACGTAAAAGATCGTCAATATTCAAAACCACTTGAACGAACCGCAAGGAAAATTAAAAAGGTGTTTATCTTCATAGCATCAGGAAAGTAGCCTGTAATGTAATGGAAGGCGGATTTACGCACAGAAGCGTCAAAGTCCCAAAACCACCTGAACGAACCGCAAGGAAAATTTAAAAAAAACGTAGTCCGTAATGAAATGGAGGACGGCTATACGGACAGGAACGTCAAAATCCAATCCATCCTCAACGAACCGCAAGGAAAATTAAAAATATGCCACAAATTGATCCAATTTATTTTGCTATTGTTGTTGCTGTTGTCATTATGCTTGGGACGAGCGTCCGAATTCTTAAGGAATATGAACGTGCTGTTATCTTTCGTCTCGGACGATTAACGGGTACCCGCGGTCCCGGACTTGTATTAATGATACCGTTCTGGATTGAACGGATGCAACGCATCAGTCTACGGGTTATCGTCAACGATGTCACCCCTCAAGATGTGATTACAAAGGACAACGTTTCCGTGAGCGTCAACGCAGTATTGACCTTCAGAGTAACCGAAGCGGATAGAGCAGTAATCGAGGTTGAAGACTTCGGGTTTGCCATCTCCCAAGTTGCTCAGACGACGCTTCGTAGTGTGCTTGGACGCGCTGAACTGGATGACCTACTCTCCGAACGTGAAAAACTGAATCAGGATTTAGAGGAGATTATCAAGAAACATTGTGAACCGTGGGGTGTCGAAGTGCTTGCGATGGAGATTAAGCATGTGGATTTGCCCGTTGAGATGCAACGCGCGATGGCGAAACAAGCGGAAGCAGAACGGGAACGGCGTGCCAAAGTTACACACGCCGAAGGTGAATTTGAATCTGCCGAGGTTTTAACCAATGCTGCGGAAATCCTTAGTAGGATCCCGACCGCTGTCCAACTCCGATTCCTTCAAGCGTTGGTAGAAGTCAGCGCGGAGAAAAACTCGACCATGGTTTTCCCAATCCCGATAGATCTGCTCAGTCCGTTCCTTGAAAAGATAAAGGGTTCAGAGGAATAGTTGATATATTTTGAGAGTATTCTCTGAAATGGAGGCTGTGCTGACGGATACGGTCTCTTGGGGGAGCAGTTAATCTGTTTTGAGTGTATACACACCGCGTCGAACCCTCACAATCTCACCGGTGTTAACAAGTTTCATGAGAGCATGGCGTATCGCTGTTGGGTTCCCGTCAATAACCGCGATCATTTCAGATGCCTTTTTCTCACCATCTGAAGCCAGGAGCGTGAGAATTTGCTGGCGGAAGGTAATGCGTTCCGTACCGCTGAGTTTTCTCAGTACACGGTTGGCATGAATGTGGGTGCATCCGAGAATATGCTGCACTTTGTCTCTACCGGATTCCGCAGTTAGATTGGCTCTCTCAACTTCAAAATGTTGACGTGTGGCTATTATCTCAGGAAGTTTGTCCAGCCCACCGGCGATCTCAAAGTCTTCCCAGTCAAAAAGGAGGGTTTCAGGTCTATCGGTGATGTTCGGCAGTTCCAACCCAGTGAGCAACATGACATTTTTGCCTGTCTGGGAATTCAATGGAATAAGTCCAACAGCCTCTGTAATGATTCGGCGTGCAGCCGTTTCATAAACGTTCTGGATTCGTTCGTCTTTGTAGTGATAGGGTTGCATGACTCTATCATAACAGAGAGGTTTGTCATCGTTTCCAAACAGAGCCTGCGAATACCTCCAAGTAGCGTCTATGGGTGGTGTTGGCATGCCGACCATCCAGATGACCTCAGCATCTGCGAGATTTGTGTTTCCCCGTATTATTTTTCTGGAATAGCTTATGAAACAGACATTCTCTTTTTCTACGATCCTCACCAATTTTTTTAAAATCATATTATTGGCGATAATTGCATGCTTAACGTCGGGTTCTCTTTCAATTTCTGCTCGGATACCAGCAAAAAAGCGTTGCCCCATTTTAGAAGCACCAGCAACTGCTCCGTTATCGCCGTAGTCTAAAATCGTCTCGGGTTGGTAATGACCTGTCCGAATCTGAAAGACTCGGTTTTCCGGTCGCCATGGTGTCGGTTGAATACGCTTAACTTCAACTTCGTCAGCTGGAAATATCCTACGAAGATGTTGCTCGGAGAGTGTTTCCGATACTAACACAAGTCGTCTAACGCTCGAATGCAGTATTGGGGGAATAGTAAGCGTCAGTACCTTGTGATCCCACTGAATCGGTGCATCAGCATCCCGTGTGTAATGCGCAAAGAAACGCTTGAGTTGATGCCAAAACGTCCATGTTGGATCCGGATAGACGGTCGGGAATGCCTGAATACTTTGGACGGTTTCCGGATTCAGGATACCTAATTGAATCGCTTCTGCCATCGGCATTTGGATTTTCATTTCTTCGTTCTTGCCTTTCTCCACCACCTTGCCACGTACATTGACTTGTGTCATCTGCTGGATAACTTCTTCTTTCTGCCATTCAAATGTCTGCAGTGCTGCCCGGACCCGTTTGACCGCATCGCCGTGGGGCTTACCTCTGATTTCTAAAGCATTCAGTAATGTCTTGGCGAAGTTCCCTAAGGCACTCCCCTGCCAGTTAGCGATCCACTCTTCTAACACCTTTCTTGATAATCCACATCTCAGAAACAGAGGATGCACATCCGTCACACCATTGATGATACAAAGCCTATTTTCTCTTCTATCGACTGGCTTCAGCAACGTGTCCACCAATTTAGCGTGTTGTGGATCGAAAAATAGTTGATTGGACACTACTATTTGTGTTTTGGCGCGTTGTAGTGCGGCGGGTTGGGATAAATAGCCACGCGCCTGACACGTCTCGTAAACCGGGCACTGCGGGCAAATACTTTCACTCGGATCTCCACCTTTCTCCTCAAGCGCATCGCACCGCTCTGGATCCTCACAGACATTTCCGTGTTGAAACGGATTTGCCATACGCGCATCGACGGGTATCTCTTTTACCTGCTCCCAGAGGTGCATCCGAGGTTTCCAACGAGCAACAGAGCGGACACCTTGTTCTTGAAGACCTTGTTCTGCTGCATCTGCTAACTCGGCACTTGGCGCGTTTAAGCAGGTTGTACCACTGTTAAGAAGATGGTATTCTGTATCAGCGTAGCCGATTCCCTCTGTTTCAACATTAAGTCCAATGATACGCTCGGTTCCATCGAGAATGCTCCCTATCCGAGTGGTAATTTCTTCAGGGGTTTCCGGTTTTCGTAGGACTGGACGGGAACGTCTTATCGCCAACGGGCTGAGTTTTCCTGCCCTCACAGCGAGCATCTTATCAGAGACAGACAGCACAGGAGCGAGTGTCGGCGGCGCAATACCGGTATCGCTCCAGATCTCTGTGATAGGTGTTGCTTCCGTCGGAAGCTCAGCATCGGGTATAGATGTGCGGAGCCATACGGTTCCCTCGTTCTCCCAGAGCAGTGCGTCCGTATTGTTAGCATCACCGCCGTAACGTATCCAGTGGTGAAAACCGTCTGATTGTCGGATATAAGAGAAACCGCGTTTTGAAAGTGCCTCTCTTGCGAGGTCAAGGTCGCGTGAACCGAGAGATAATGGTGTGTCGGTGAAAGCTTCGTCCTGTTCAGTTTTCTGCGGAACAGGTTCGTGAAGTTTTGCGCGGAGCGCGTCAAGAGGGGCAAAGAGGACCTCTTTAGAAATCACGGGTGGGTCTAACAGATTTCCGAGCAAAATTTCGTAGCGTGCATCCCAGCGACTGTATCCGTTTTCTCCAAGAATTTCAAGGTATACGTCTCGATAGCCCGGATTTTCAGGGGTCGACGTGTGTTTATAGACATACAGTTTTTCTTCCTCGGTATTTGGATGAAGATACTCTGGCACTCTGCAGGAAAAGCGCAGCCCACCCGACCTTGACAGCGTCAACAGCGGGTTCTCGACAGCGTTCACAAGCACTTCAATATAGGTAAGAATGTCGTCTGGAACAGCGGAAATCGCTTCGTATTTAAAATCGAGGTCATGCCACCGTGCGCCGTCGCGTTCGGAAGGGATACCGGTATAAATCTGGAGTCCCCATGACGCGTCCCATCGTCTGGCTCTCCAGTTTCTCATCCCTTGGCGTTTCAAAAATCGATTAGGCATCAAACTCTTTGGACCGCTATCGTGCACAGGTGCTCGCCCTATCGGCATAACGGAGATGTCCGCCTGTTCCAAATCATCAAGCAACACAGGGCATTTGTGGGCGCAGTAAACCGTGTATTGGTGCGGATGCGCTGCACTCAACATCGTGGGTATTGCTACTGTCTTCTGCTGCCGAAGCGGCTTTTGGTGACGTTGATGGCAGCGTTGAATAAGATCGTTAAAGAGGTCTGTCGGCATATTTAAAATCTTATAATGTAGTAACTTGGGCTACAGTAAATGAACTTTGGAAGACTAAAATCCAATGCAAGCATCTTCAACACTACTGCATAATAGCACAAAGTCCCCTCTTAATCAAGATTTTCGTACGATTCAAAGCGAAAGAACCGAGTGCTTAAAAGGATGCTGCTGCACCCGCAGTATCTGATTGCATTCCACATTGCAAATCCGCTTTTTATGAAATTAGTTGTGAAAAAATTGTGTTTTTGATATATTTAAACCTATAATTTATAAAATTGTATTGTAAAAATAATAGGTTTAATGATAATATTATTCTGTGTCGTTGGCGGATTCGCTGGATAGCGTGTTAGTTCAATATATACACGATTCAGAGGATACTGTGTAGTTTGCTCAAAATCATTAGTTATGTAAAATCCTCTATTAGATTTAACCTTCGCGTTTGCTTAGGGAATCCTAATGACAAAGGAGTAGCAAATATATGTTTCGTTTACTTGCTTTTTTGACAATTGCCGTTTTCGCTTTTAATATGCTACCTTCCAGTTACGCTCAAGAACTATCGGTGCAGGCACAGGCGAAAGCAGATGCCAAAAAAGACTCAAGTCCGGCTCTCAATAGCGAATTTTTTTCGCTCGGTGTTGCCGGGGGTTTTTTGGGGTGTCTTGCCGGCAGTTATCTCGGTTGGCAAATAGGAACCGCTATTGACGACTCAGTCCCAGGTGGAGTTGTTTACTCTTTCGGAAACGACGCTCAGATTTATGGATGTTGTGCTGGTGCGATTCTCTTGGGTGTCGTTGCAATGCCACTCTACATAAACTTAAGACCCTACAAACCAGATCCACCACCAGAGCGGCTGCTTGGCAAATCGCCAGCGTATATTGAGGCGTACACCCAAGTCTATCAATCTGAAGCATCGCGCCTCAGTAAACTACATGTCACCAGAGGTACAGTCGTTGGTAATTTGGCAGCTATAGGGGGAGCTATATTACTTGCCGCAGGGCTTGTAAATTAAGGGACAGAACATTTGATAGTAAGAGGAACCGGTTGTCCACGCGGAAAATGTTGATAAGAAAGTAGGCTTTTCTTATCGCTGCGGGTGGATACACTATTGTAAAAAAGTGTCGGACGGGAGATGCTGCAGCCGCCTGTTTTCGGCACAAACGATTTATGAACCCTTCTTAGGGGAGGCTGCTTGGTTTTCAGTAGACAGACGTTTCATTTTTTCAAACAAAATAGATTAACTCACCTTAAACGGAGGTAAAACCGTGAAAAAGTATTTCAGATTTTTTGTTATTTTTTTTGTGTTCAGTTGTTTAACCCCACATATTGCATCCGCGCAGGTCGTGAACGTGCCGGATCCGAATTTAGCAGCGGCATTACGAGAAGTATTTGGCTTAGCACCAAATGCACCCATTACCAGACAGGATATGCAGAGATTAATAGGCTTTGAAGCTATTAATCGTCAGATAAGGGACCTTACTGGATTGGAACATGCTCCGCAATTACGTGCTTTAGATCTCGGTGATAATCAGATCAGTGACATTCGCCCACTGGCAGGATTGACGCAGTTAGGCGCATTATCTCTTGCTGAGAACCGCATCCGAGACGTGACTCCACTGACACAGATGACACAGTTAGAGTGGCTATTCCTTTGGACTAATCAGATTAGTGATATCCGTCCACTGGCAGGATTGACGCAATTAGAACGGTTATCTCTCAGAGATAATCAAGTGAGCAATCTCACTCCACTCACAAGATTGACGCGATTAAACGAATTACGGCTTAGTGATAATCAGATCCGAGATTTGACACCGCTTGCTGGATTGACACAGTTAAGATTATTATGGCTTGCCGACAATCAAATCAGTGATATGTCTCCACTCGCTGGATTGACGCAATTAGAATGGTTAAATCTTAGAGGGAATCAAATCAATGATGTAAGTCCGCTTGCGGGATTGGCGCGATTGGAGGAGTTGTATCTCATTCAAAATCAAATCAGCGATGTGTCCCCGCTCGCTGGATTGACACAGTTGGCAATTCTAAATCTCAGGACGAATCAAATCCGTGACGTATCCCCCCTCGCTGGATTGACAAACCTAACAGAATTATACCTTGAGGGGAACCCAATTCAGGATACATCGCCGCTGGCGAGCCTGACAAAACTCAGGGTAGTGGATGTTAGGATTACTGCGCCTCCTACGGGACCCGTTAGTAGGGTCTCAATACCCGATCCGAATTTGGCGGCGGCAGTACGGGAGGCATTGCGCTTAGCACCAAATGCGTCTATTACCACACAGGATATGCAAAGATTAATAAATCTGGATGCGAATAATCGTCGGATAACAAATCTCACTGGGTTAGAGCACGCCACACAATTGAGAGAGTTATACCTGCATCAAAATCAGATTCGCGATATAGAACCCCTCGCTGGATTGCCGGAGTTAAAATGGTTAGCTCTTGAAAGTAATCAAATAAGTGACGTGAGTCCGCTCGCTAGATTGCCCCAGTTAGAGCGTTTAACCCTCAATAGCAATCGAGTCAGTAACCTTAGTCCGCTCGCTGGATTGATCCAGTTAGAACTGTTAATTCTCAGTGACAATCAAATAACTAATCTTAGTCCGCTCACTGGATTGACGCGATTGACAGTATTATGGCTCACTGGAAATAATATTCGTGATGTGTCCGCGCTCGCGAAATTGGTAAACCTGGAGGTGTTAAGGCTTTCGGGGAATCCGATTCAGGATACGTCACCACTTGCGAGCCTCACAAAATTAACGGATGTGGATGTTAAGATTACCGCTCCGCCTTCACAGCCACAGCCGATATCGGAAGACCCAACTCAGCCAAGTCCTGAACCAGCACCTCAAGAAACTGCAGAAACTCCTCAAGATGAAGGCACGCAACCGACTGAAACACCCGCACCTTCGACGATAACCGAAGGACAAATTACGTTTAGCGAACTAATGTTCGCGACAAGCGGAGGGCTCTTTTCTCAACCGCAGTGGATAGAGTTATTCAACAATGGTCCTGTTGGTTCCGAACCAGTGAATCTCAGAGGATTGAGGTTAGTCATTGAGGCACGCGATAGTGAAACCCGACATCGGTACTCAACTATCGTGTTTGAAGACTTAGTTATTAAACCCAAATGGACAGTGTTGCTGGTGACACGAGGGAATAGTCGGAACTCAGGATATTTGTCCGAGGATCGAGTCTATAGTCTCTACGATCATAGTAATGTAAGTAGCCTCGGTTTGCATGATAATGCAGTCTTACCAGCCTCCGGATTCTCGCTAAAGTTGTTCGCCGCAGATGGCACGTTAATTGATAGTGCTGGGAACCTTGATGGTGTGAAAAGGAGCAAGGATACCCCTCTGTGGGAGCTGCCGGCAGGCTGGACAGAAGACAGAATGCGAACGTCATTGATTCGTCGGTATGAAGACGGCACGGCACTACCGGGTACGGAAGCAATGAGTTGGGTGCGTGCTGCAGATGTAGAGTTATCTATGGAACTTTATTATGGACATAAGGCCGACATTGGCACGCCTGGGTATAGACGCGGTGGACCGCTGCCGGTTGCGTTGTCGCATTTTGGTGCGAATAGGACAGACGCGGGTGTTATCATCGAATGGACGACAGCATCGGAGACCGACAATGCCGGTTTCAATATCCTACGCGGTCAAACCAAGGAAGGTTCGTTTGTGAAGGTGAATCCAACGCTAATCCCGGGTGCAGGGACAACAGCCGAACGGACGAACTACACATGGGTAGATATGACTGCGAAATCGAATGTCGCTTACTATTATCGAATAGAAGATGTTTCATTCTCAGGGAATCGTCGGCAGTTAACAACGGTTCGTATGAGAGGACATCTCTCAGCAGCAGGAAAATTCGCTATGACGTGGGGTGGTTTGAAGACGCGGGATTAACAACGGTCGCGCTTTCACCCTCGCTACAACGAATCGTTGTATACTTCATTCAGAGGAGACTTAATATGACCTGTTTAACAGAATCGTGTTATAGAACCGTTTACAAATTCGTGAGAAAAATGTGGACCCCAGCTAAATGCTTCGTGTTAATTTGCACGGCGTTGTTCTTAACGTCTCAAGGTGTAAGTTACGGTCATAATGTGCTCCCTGTGGGGCACAATCACACCCCTTACTTTGATGAGATTGCTTCTCCTCCCATATTTGTGTTAGAGAACCTATCAAATCATTTAATAGGAAATGTAAGGGCAATTGATGAAGATGAAGATGATACGTTAACTTATAGTTTGGCTTATGATCTTATGTTTTATTTCATTCCTGGTGATGAGCATCATCTTCAGCATTATGGTCATTATTACACGATTAACTCTGAAACGGGTGAGGTACGCACGGGTAGTGATGGATTAGATTTTGAGGCATTGCCATATACATACTACCCTCCATATAAATACCACACAGTAGTGGTCACGGTTGAAGATGGTAAAGGTGGCAGTGCTTTGTTCGTGTATCAGATCTTTGTCACAGATGTAGATGAAAATGGAGACCAACCGTCAGATGCCACAAGCCCGGTGCTGACGAACGCAAATACCACAAGCCCGGTGCCGACGCCGGAACAGTTTCGCATCCTTCCGCGGAATAATGCAAAGCCAGCGAATTTAAGGCCTTCTCCGGTCGCACAGGACCGAATCATCTTCAATGAAATTCAAAATGCTCCGAACGATTCTGAGGACTGGATTGAACTCAAGAACATCAGCGATGAAGATGTTTCCCTCACAGACTGGGAGATAAGCATCGTCACGCCTTCTGAGGTTCGGCAGGTAAATAGGGCGGAGGATG
Source organism: Candidatus Poribacteria bacterium (assembly GCA_026702755.1). Classification (NCBI taxonomy): domain Bacteria; phylum Candidatus Poribacteria; species Candidatus Poribacteria bacterium. The sequence continues at coordinate 18,712 of JAPPBX010000088.1, forward strand.
CTGGAAAAGACGAAGACATCGTTACCTTTCCAGACTACACGCTTCCCACAGGCGGTATTTTGTTGGTTGTCAATACTGATCCGAGTGAGACGCGACTTGAATCTGGGGCGGATATAACCGACCTGGAGCACGACCCCAATGAGCAACCGCAATATCTTGTTGCCTCGGAGATGCGTTTGCCGGATACACCGTATCTCCTGATTCTGCGGAGTGCGACGGATAAGAATGGCAAGTCTGAGGCGTTTGAGGATATCGCTGGCAATTACTTCCGAAGTTCCATTTACTACCACACACAGGTCTGGCCCCTCATGTACACCTTCTCACCACCTAACAGGGAAGGAGCGGAGTTGACGCTGGGTCAAGCGTGGCGGCGAGTTGCTGTTGAAGAACGCGGTTATACAAAAGGCGCGTGGGCATCGAGTGGGTATCAATCTGGGATTGGATATAAAGCTGGGACTTCAATAGAAGTATGTCTTGGCACCCCCGGGTATCCCAACGATACAGTTGCCGATGAGAGTCTCACGGGACGCATCGCTTTTAGTGAGTTGATGTATGCAACCAACGGTGGATTGTTTTCGCAACCCCAGTGGATAGAGTTATACAACAATACAGCGACGGCAGCGGAAGCGGTGAACCTTGAAGGTTGGACGTTGGTCATTGAAGCACGTGATAGTGAGACGCGTCACCGGTATACCGAAATTGAGTTGACAGCATTAGAGATCGCCTCAGGTGAAGCGGTTCTCTTAGTAACGCGAAATCGTCGCCATTCAGAACATCTGTCTGAGGATCAAGTTTATGATCTCTACAACCATAGTAACGTATTTAGCCTCGGTTTGCGTGAAAACGCTGTGATTCCTGCTTCTGGTTTCTTGCTGAAGTTGTTTGCACCCGATGGCACGTTAGTGGATAGCGCAGGGAATCTTGATGGTGAAAAGGGTATAGATATCCCAACTTGGGAGCTGCCCTCAGGACGGACGGAGGACGGTGCTCGGACATCGTTGATTCGTCGTTACAACGAAGATAGCATCGCCCTAATAGGGACAGAATCGACGAGTTGGGTGTCTGCTGCGGCTATGGCGTTATCTGAGAGCATGTATTATGGGCATAAGACCGATATTGGCACACCTGGGTATAGACGCGGTGGTGCTGCGCCTGTGATGTTATCAGATTTCAGTGCGAATCGGACGGAAGTCGGTGTTATCGTTGAATGGAGGACGGCATCAGAGACGAACAATGCGGGTTTCAATATCCTAAGGGGTCAGACGAAGGATGGTTCGTTTGTGAAGATCAACCCAACGCTGATTCTGGGTGCTGGAACAACGGCTGAACAGAATAGTTACACGTGGACTGATACGACTGCGAAACCGAATGTTACGCATTATTACCAGATAGAAGATGTTTCCTTCTCAGGGGATCGTCAACGTCTCGCGACGGTTCGGATGAAAGGATATGTCTCCGCGAGTGACAAACTCACTACAACATGGAGTGAATTGAAAGTTCAAGATTAGATCGTTAGAACCTATCTCATAAATACAAGGAGTGCTTTATGACCCGCAACATCGCTGTATTGATGATAGGAGTCATGTTTTTCAATCTCGCCGGTAATTGTTTTCCACAACCCATAGACGTAGAAAGTCAAGCGAAAGCTGACGCAACGGCGGATATGAAACCAGCAGCCTGGTTTCTTTTAGGGGCAATGGCACCCATCGGGTGTCTCATTGGATACGCTATAGGAACATCTATTGACCCGGAACCTGTCAAATCCGACTACTATTCCTATAGTTGTTGGACGACCCCGAATGAGACACAGATTAATGGTGCCTGTATCGGTGGTGTTGTCGGTGTTCTCATGTTACCGGTTTCCTATGCGCTGACACCTATCAATCCGTCACCGGAGCGTTTGCTCGGCAAACCCCCTGAGTATGTTTCGGCTTACACCTCTGTCTACAAACGGCATACCCGGTACTCTCGGATAACGTCGGCGGTGTCGGGTTTCGCTGTCGGATCTGCCATATCCTGCTTATTCGGCTTGAGCATCTGGGAGAATCTACAGGAAGACTGAATGCGAATTTATCTAATCAACTGTCCATTTACCCCCAATACCGGCGAAGTGGACTTTGATGGTGTAGGTGACGCTCTTGTGGTTAAAGACTATCCAACATTTGACATTACAGAAAACATGACCTTTATGGCATGGTTCTGATCGACCGATACCTTGACAAATCGCGCATTTATAGTGAAACACGACTCTTTCTACGTGGGTTTCGGTGAACAGAATCAACTTAAATTCGGCGTACAATCCAAAAACGGAGGTAAAACCGTGAAAAAGTATTTCAGATTCTTTGTTATTTTTCTTGCGTTCAGTTGTTTAACACTGCATATTGCATCCGCACAAGTCGTGAATATACCAGATCCGAATTTAGCAGAAGCATTGCGAGAGCGGTTGGGTTTAGCACCGAATGCACCTATCACCAGACAGGATATGCAAAGATTAGAAGGATTTACGGCTATAGATATCCAGATAAGAAACCTTACTGGGTTGGAACACGCGACGCAGTTACAGGTGTTACATCTTAATGGAAATCAGATTCGAGACTTAAATCCGCTAACTGGGTTAACACAGTTATTGGTGTTAAGTCTCAGTGATAATAATCAAATCAGCAATATCAGCCCACTGGCAGGATTAACGCAATTATTTGGATTAGGTCTTAGTGGTAATCAAATCAATGATATAAGTCCACTTGCACGATTGACTCAGTTAGAACAGTTATACATTAGTGGTAATCAAATCAGTGATATAAGTCCACTCACACAATTGACTCAGTTAGAACAGTTACATATCAATCGTAACCAAATCAGTGATATAAGTCCACTCACACAATTGACTCAGTTAACGGAATTAGCGATTCGGGAGAATCAAATCAGAGATGTGAGTCCGCTCACAAGACTGACACGATTAAAGGCGTTAGGTCTTGAGGGGAATCAAATCAGCGATATCCGTCCTCTGTCAGAATTGACACAGTTAGAGGTGTTAAGTCTTAGTCATAATCAGATCCGAGACGTGAGTCCGCTTGCAAGACTAACGCAATTGAAGCAGTTATATCTCCATTGGAACGATATTCGCGATGTATCTCCGCTTGCGAAGTTGGTAAACCTGGAAATATTACGGCTTGCGGAGAACCCGATCGCAGATACCTCACCGCTGACGAGTCTGACAAAACTTGTTGACGTGGACATTGAAATCACCGCATCTGTTGTTGAAGATATCAACGCCGATGGTGTCATCAACATTCAAGACTTAGTGTTAGTTGCCTCCAACTTCGGTGAAACAGGAGAAAGTGCTGCGGATGTCAATGCGGATGGAATTGTTGACATCAGGGATCTCGTCTTGGTTGCGAGCGCTTTCGGCACTGCCCCAGCAGCACCGTCCTTAGACCCACAGGCACTGAAAATGTTCACTGCTGTAGACGTGGAAAACTGGCTTATCCAAGCACAGCATCTAAACCTACCAGGCACAACATCGCAAAAGGGTATCCGCTTCTTAGAACAATTTCTCGCATCGTTGATTCCAAAGGAAATGGCTCTCTTGCCTAACTATCCGAATCCGTTCAATCCAGAGACGTGGATACCCTATCAGTTGGCGAAGCCAGCAGATGTACAGATCGCTATCTATGATGTACGTGGCATGATCGTCCGACGATTGGCATTGGGGCATCAATCGGCGGAGGTCTATCACAACCAGAGTCGTGCTGCGTATTGGGATGGTAGAAACGCATTCGGTGAAGCTGTGGCGAATGGTGTGTATTTCTATACGCTTACCGCAGGCGACTTCACGGCTACGCGCAAGATGTTGATACGGAAGTAATTGGAAAATGCTGCACGGACGGCACCGCGTTGTCGTCCGTAAACATTGAATAGAGGCAGCAGCCGTTGCGGATGCTGAAAATGAGGTCAATAAAACCTTTTGGTAGCCAGTGTTGAAAAGATTCACACATTTCTTGTCAATTTTAGGTGTTCTCGGTTTTGGGTGGGTATAATGACATGATAATAGCCACAAAGCCAGTGCTTCAGAAGAGTTGCGGCTTAACTGAAGTCTTAAAGGATGGAAAAACCATGAAAATGAAAAATCCAGTCTCGAATTCAAAATACCTTGTGTTGTTTTTGATGACCATATTACTAATTTATGGCCGGCAAGATGTTATGCCAAATAAGGCGTTCGCACAAACTGGTCAATTTGTTCAGGAAATGATAAATGTAGACAAAGTTTTCTCCAATTTTATGAATGACTGGAACATACCTGGTGGATCCATAGCCATTGTGAAAGATGGACGTTTGATTTACGCCCGGGGTTTTGGATACGCGAATAAAGAATCCAATGAACGCATGAGCCCCGACCATCTTTTTAGAATTGCAAGTGTATCTAAGTCGATTACTTCGATTGCAATAATGAAACTCATTGACGAAGGGGCAATTAATGTTGATGCTAAAGTTTTCGGGGCTGATGGTCTACTTAGTGGTCCTAACTACAACACTATTCTTGACCCAAGCGTCAAAAATATTACCGTGAGGCATTTATTACACCATACGTCTGGATGGGGTTTTATTAACAAAAACGGTGATCCCATGTTTTTGAATCGGTATATCGCTCAGCAAATGGGAGAAAACCCTCCAGTCGATTCAGAGGCTATAATTCAATTTATGCTTACGACCCAAACGCTAAATAATGAACCAGGCACCAATTATTTTTATTCTAATTTTGGATTTTGTATTCTCGGCAGAATTATCGAACACATCTCAGGAAAAAGTTATGAAAATTATGTAAAAACCGAATTGTTGAATCCCTTAGGTATCTCTGAAATGCAATTAGGTCGGAATCTGTATGAGAATAAGGCACCAAATGAAGTTAAATATTATGACTCCCCGGGTGCCCCTTTAGTTAATTCGGTTTATGGAGCAGGTGCAGGTGTTCCATTTCCCTACAGTGGATTCAATATCGAAGCAATGGATTCCCACGGTGGATGGATAGCCTCGGCAATTGACTTAGTGAAATTACTTGTTGCCGTAGATGGATATGATACAAAGCCAGACATTCTCAATCAAGCAGCAATACGATTAATGACCACTCCTTCAACTGCAAATAGTGGGTATGGGATGGGATGGGCAGTTAATCCTTGGGGGAACTGGTGGCACGCTGGCGATTTACCGGGCACCTCTTCAATATTGGTAAGAACCTCCAATGGCTTAGGCTGGGCAGTATTGTTTAATACACGTCCCTCGAATTTGCGAGACTTTAGGGTCCAAATGGATAACATGGTTTGGGAAGCGATTAAGGGAATAGATCATTGGCCCACTCATGACCTGTTTGAACAAGCAGCATCGGTTCAACAAGATTCTGCAGAAGTCCCTCAGGATGCAGGCACGCAACCGAAACCTGAAACATTTACACCTTCGGTTATAACCGCAGGACAAATTACGTTTAGCGAGTTGATGTTCGCGACGAGCGGGGGGCTCTTTTCGCAACCGCAGTGGATAGAGTTATTCAACAATGGTCCTGTTGGTTCTGAACCGGTGAATCTCAGAGGATCAAAGTTAGTCATTGAGGCACGTGATAGTGAAACAAAGCATCGGTACTCAACTATTGTATTTGAAGACTTAGTTATTAAACCAAAATGGACAGTGCTTCTGGTGACGCGAGATAATAGCCGAGACTCTGGACATTTGCCTGAGCATCGAGTTTATAGTCTTTCTGATCATAGTAATGTAAGTAGCCTCGGTTTGCGTGATAATGCGGTTTTACCAGCCTCCGGATTCTCTCTAAAGTTGTTCGCCGCAGATGGCACGTTAATTGATAGTGCTGGAAATCTTGATGGTGAGAAAAGGAGCAAGGATACTCCTGCGTGGGAGCTTCCCACAGGCTGGACAGAGGACCGAATGCGAACGTCATTGATTCGTCGGTATGAAGACGGCACGGCACTACCAGGCACAGAAGCAATGAGTTGGCTCCGTGCTGCGGATGTACAGATAACTACCAACACGTATTACGGTCATAAAGCGGATATCGGTAACCCTGGGTATAGACGCGGTGGACCGCTGCCGGTCGTGTTGTCGGCGTTCCGTTCAGAACGGGTAAACGCGGGTGTTATCATCGAATGGACGACGGAATCGGAGACCGACAATGCCGGTTTCAATATCCTACGGAGTCAAACGAAGGATGGTTCGTTTGTGAAAGTGAACCCAACGCTGATTCCGGGGGCTGGGACGACAGCCGAACGGAATAACTACACGTGGACAGATACGACAGCAAAACCGAATGTTGCTTACTATTACCAGATAGAAGATGTTTCCCTTTCAGGGGATCGTCAACGTCTTGCGACGGTTCGGATGAAAGGATATGTCTCCGCGAGTGACAAACTCACTACAACATGGAGTGAATTGAAAGTTCAAGATTAGAAGGCTAAATCCAGTAGGAGTGGTTAAATGAAGGTTAAGAATTTAATCGGGTAATTCCCAACGTGCCATAAACGCTGTCCTTACGACAAGTAGTTCCGTTTGTAGTCAGAAAAACATTCATTGTTTGTCAATTGCCGACATGTTTTTTACCTTCATAAAACCGCTCCTATTTTATATCGTAGTTTGGACAATCTGAATAGTATTGCTACCTATTTATCAACAGTCGGAGCCGCTTTCACCGAAAAACCGTCTAATATTACGCGTTTTCTTTCGTTGATCCAACGGATAGAAAAAGGCATGTCAAAACAGAAAGCGCAGCCCCAGTAGGGCGATATATTTGGGTGATTTCAGGTTCTCTGTCCTGTAAAAAACTCTGTGCTGTGTGTAATTTTTACTAGGTCTGCGTTCAACCCAATCTATGGGACGCTTTAATTTTTATTTTTAAACTCACGTTGTCACAAATAGACGCTTAACTTTTTGTCAACTATTTAATCTATAATTCAGAATAAGGAGCATCAATAGTGTTAAAATTTCAGATAATTCTAATTGTCGTTTTAATTGCCTGTGTTCCATTAGTATCGTGCGATCGCGCACGGCAAACGATAGCCCCGGTTCTACCAGATGAGGACACGATGGAGCCTAGGTTGTGTTTACATTTTGTGAATGGTTACAAGTATAGCTGCGAAATAGACGAATCCGAGATACCGAACACCTAACTTATCGTAGCGCGTCGCCACCCGACGATACTGTTTCAACCAGCCAAAGAAACGTTCTATCAAGTTCCGGCGTTTATACAACGTTTCGTCATACGCACGCGGCTCCGTCCGCCCTTTGCGGGGCGGTATCACCGCAATCGCATCCCGGGAGGTGATCTCCTCTATAAACGCATCCGAGTCGTAGACCTTATCGCCTATGACATGTTCATAACAATAACCTTCAATCAGCGCAGACGCTTGTGTAATATCATTGCGGTGTCCCTCTATGAAAATAAAACGCAACGGGACACAGGCATCACTGAGAGACAGATTCAGTTTCGTCGTAAATCCACCGCGCGTCCGTCCGAGTGCTTGTGCTTCTTGGCCTCCTTTTTTTTAGGGGCACCCGCTGCGGAGGCATGTGCGCGCACGATCGTCGAATCAATGAGAATACCTGAGATGTCGCCAGCATCGTGAAAATGTTCGTGGAGTGCCTGAAAAACACCCGCATCACACCATCTACTGAAGCGACGATAGATCGCATTCCAATTGCCATAGACTTCCGGTAAAGCGCGCCACGTCGCGCCTTCTTTAGCGATCCAAAGCACAGCAGAGAGAAAGTGTCTGCACTTTTCAGGGTTTCCAACATAGACGTTTCGACAGTCTCTAAGGAACGGCAAGATGCTATTCCAAGCAGCATCACTCACTTGCTTTGGAAGGTCTTGAGAGGTAACTGTATTTTGAGTTTCCATAAACAGAGCATACTAAAATCTCTACGAAAAGTCAATACCTTTTCAAATGTAAACACAACCTAGGGGCCCACCCCAATAACGAACATAGATTTTCTTAGACCTACCAATCTTCGTCAAAGAACGGTGTACTCGGATAACTATAGACATTGCCTTCGTAGTTGCGGAGTTGGATTTCATCGTCATCGAAGGCGACGATTGGGTCGGGGATTAGCGCGATTTTTCCACCGCCACCGGGGGCATCGACGACATAGTGCGGCACGCCAAGCCCAGATATGTGACCACGCAACGCGGCAACGATGTCTAATCCCGTCTGGACTGCTGTCCGAAAATGATCGGTGCCGACAATGAGATCGGCTTGATAAATATAGTAAGGCTTAACCCGAATCCGTAACAGTCCCTTCATGAGTTCGACCATCACATCGGGATCGTCGTTCACGCCTTTCAGGAGGACTGTCTGGTTACCGAGCGGTATACCCGCATCTGCCAGCATACCACACGCCTTTTCCGTTTCAGGTGTGATCTCGCGTGGATGGTTGAAATGCGTGTTGATATAGAAAGGGTGGTGCCGTTTCAAAATCGCACACAACTCTGGTGTAATACGTTGGGGTAACGTTACGGGGACGCGCGAACCAATCCGAATGATTTCTAAATGTTCAATTGCCCGCAAGCCACCGACAATCGTCTCAATTTTCTTGTCCGTCAGCATGAGCGGATCGCCCCCAGAAATGATGACATCGCGAATCTCTGGGTGTGCTTGAATGTATGCAAGCCCTGTTTCAATGTTGTTATCGGAGATTGAGTGTGGGTCGCCGACTTTCCGCTTACGGGTACAGAAACGGCAATAGATTGGGCACATATAGTTGACATAAAAGAGTGCCCGGTCGGGGTATCGGTGTGTGACGTTCGGTACTTCGCTGTCGTCTTCTTCGTGGAGTGGGTCCTCTACACCGGTACTAATGAGTTCCTTGGGGTCCGGGACGACCTGTTTCCAAATCGCGTCACCCGGTTTTTCTATGAGGCTGAGATAATAGGGGTTAATACGGATCGGAAACTCTTCATGAATGCGCCGCATCTCATCCACATCAACATCGAACACGGCGGCGAGTTTTTCTGGTGTGTTGACAGTATCTCTAACAAGTTGTTTCCATTCTTCCATTGATTATGTCCATCCTTTCCAAATTTCCGCTGTTATACGTGTTGCTCCGTAGGCGCGGTGTAACCTGAAAAACTCGCAAACACCGCTTTGCGTTAAGACTGTGGTGCGTGGAATTAATAAGACGTGCTACGGTGCTGGCGTGTAGTTCTCAATTGTTACCTTGTTCATGACATCGCGTTCGCGTAGCGCGTCTACGACATCCATTCCTTCGATAACCTTTCCGAATGTGGTGTAGTTGCCATTTAGATGCGTATAAGGTGTTGTATCTGAACTGATACAGATATAGAATTGGCTGCCAGCGGAGTCAGGGTTCTGTGTGCGTGCCATCGCGATAACGCCTTTTTCATGCTTCGGCATCTTTTCGAGGAGGTCTGGGTCTTGGAATTCACCGGGAATTGTCCACCCGGGTCCACCTCTACCTGTTCCCTGTGGGTCGCCCCCTTGAATAACAAAACCGGGGACATACCGGTGAAAGATCACGCCATCGTAGTACCCGGCTTCGATCAACCGAGCGAAGTTTGCAACCGTTGCCGGAGCCGCTTCGGGATAAAGTTCAATAATAATGTTTCCTTTTTCTGTTTCAATCGTTACATAAGGTAATTGATCCGTATTACATGAGACGATCGTCGCGAAAAACGCGCCTAATAAGCTAAATCGCATAGTTTTTGGTGTGAAAATTTGGGAGTCTTCACGAATTCCTTTTTGGTTATCTTAATGTCGCAAGGTTTACGCAAAATTCGTTCTGTTCAGAAAATCAGCGACGTAAGCCTTAACTGGGTTGGGTCAGAAGTCTCCGACGAGCATTCACATTTATAAATGCATCAATAACGCTCTCGGTAAAAGCAAAAGTTGGTATACATTATACACTTATTTGTGCGTGAAGTCAAGCAAAATTTTGAAGGTATCTGCTTCGGTTCTCTGCAAACCTCGCGTTTTTTGAAGAAGAATAACACGATATGCTTCTGATAGCAGGTCGATTCGCCTTGACGCTGCAAAGTTGGACATGGTACCCTATTAATGAGGAGGTGGTTGCAGTGCAAAACATCTCGACGGAAAATCAGAAGACGCGCGAACTATTTGCGACGCTGAAGCTGCTGTCGCCTGGGACCTATCTGAGGGAAGGTATTGACTATATCATCCAAGCCAAAACTGGTGGACTCATCGTCATTGGTGATACACCAGAGATTCTGGACTTGACAGAAGGTGGCTTTCGGATTAACTGCCCCTATACGCCGACACGCTTATATGAGTTGTCAAAAATGGATGGAGCGATTATCCTTTCTGAAGATATGAAACGCATCGTGCGTGCCAATGTGACGCTGCAAACAAGCCCGTCTATCCCTTCAAGTGAAACTGGGCTTCGCCATCGCTCGGCGGATAAATTTGCGAGAGAGACTGAGCATGTCGTGCTTGCTGTGTCGCAGAGTCGGAATACCCTTACCTTATATCTCAAAAATCAGCACTACATGTTCCGAGAACGTACCACATTGCTTTCCGGAGCGAACCAAACGATGCTTGCGCTTACGCAGCACCTCAAAGCACTGAAAAACGCTATTACGATTCTCAATTGGGCAGAATTAAATGGAAATGTCTCTTTAGTGGAGGTCGTCACTGCTATCCAGTTGTGTGAGCGGGCGCGGCGCGCTGAGCAAGAATTACGCCGCTACAGAACCGAATTGGGAACGCAGGCGCAATCGCTACAACATATTCCCGAACTCACCACTGAGATCGAGAGCGGTTTTCTGATTACAAAAGATTACTATCACGAAAGTCAGCACGGCGAATCTGAGGCATTTGAAAAAATTCTGGCACTTGACGCAGATAGTCTCGCGAGTCAGCATAATATTAGTGAGGCTTTAGGGTATCCGAGTGATATTGGGAACACTTTCGATGATCTCAAACCACGCGGCTACCGGATGCTGAGTCAGGTGCCTTGTATGCCATTCGATACTATTGAAAACATCGTTCACAGATTCAAAACGTTGGATGGCATCTACACAGCTGCTGTTGGTGAACTTCAGGCAGTCGATGGGGTAGGGAAAGCGAGGGCATTGACTATTAAGGATGCCCTCGCACAAATGAAAACAACGACTACGCAACCTCATGTCCTTGATTTGTCTGTGTTGAATACTGAAAAGAAAAACTTATCCTTAGAAGATTGTGTTTTTGGCAACTAAGGTAGATTTTAGAATTACTTGAACATTATGACTGGTGAGTTTGTGGGCACCCACAAGGGGTGCCCCTACAAGAGAAAGATGTGGGGTAGGGGTGCCCCTACAAGAGAAAGATGTAGGGTAGGAAAACCCAAGACCTATCCGTATAGACTGAGTGGCTTAATAGAGAAAAAATAAAACTTAAACGAGAACCCTATACACATAGGACTTACGCAATTTGCTGATGGATACCTATTGCACGCACGCCGCTGACGAGGTTTAAAACCTCGCCAGCAAAGGTCGCTGCGTAAGTCTTGACAGAAAAATATGTAATAAGGAGTCAGAAAATGAAATGGTTCGTCGCTTTATCGCGGAAGAACAACATCGCCTTGAGTTTATTCATCGGGCTGATTCTCGCTTCGTTGGGTTTGGTAGGATGTGGCGGGAAACTCGGAAAGATTGAAATATCAACGGTTGACACGGCAATTGTGAACGCGGAGGCAGCTATTGCAGCGGCACAGGACGCTGATGCTCCCTCGCTTGCGTCTGATCTGTTTGAATCCGCAAAAACCAACCTTGAAGCAGCGAAAACGGCTCTTACTGAGAAAAGAGGGGACGATGCCCTCCGTCTCGCATATCAAGCGACTGTTGATGCGAGACTCGCACAAATGAATTCCGTCAACGTTACAATGAACTCGGAATTGAACGCCTCCATACTTCAGAAGGACGTTGAGGCGCAAGATCTCCGCCATACACTCCGTCATAAAGAGACGGAACTCGCAGGCGTTCAGTCTGAGATTCAGGACATTCAGAAAGAGGAAAAGCAGCTGAAACAAGCTGTTCAGGACCTACAGAACGAGAACCGTGAATTGGGCAATACACGGGCAGCCTATGGGAAACAGGTGGCACAGCTCTCTGAAACTTTAGCGGAAATTCAGGCACGTGCGCAACAGGCAGAAACTGAGATTCGCAATTACGGTAGGGAGGTCGCTTCACTCCGTCGAAGACTCGAAGTCGCTGACAGAAGGGTGAAAGAAGAGGGGTATCAGAAACGAGCGGTTGTCGCTGAGATAGATTCTCTGAGAAGGCAACTCCGCGAACAAGCGCAAATCTATACCGAGAAACTCGCCGAAGCAAGTCAGGTGAGTTCGGATACGGAGCATGCGGAATATCTCAAGCAGAAGGCAGCAGAGGCGCGCGCTTATGTTGACAGTCAACCTGCACTTCATCCCACTAAAACAGGTCGGACTTCGCTCTCTGAGGCACAGATCGCAACGGGTAAAACTGCCCTCGGTAATTGGGCACGGGCGTGGCATGCGAAAAACCTCAGTGCCCATCTTGCGTACTATGAACCGAGTCTTATTGCCGATAAAGTCGTGATTCGCGAGAGCAAAGAGCAACGGAGTAAAATCGATCTGCAACAACTGGAATCCGAACTCCACCAGATGAGTACCGGTGCTTGGAACAAAGCCAAAACGGACACTGAGGTTGAAGGCGAAAACGTCATCGGTATCCACCGATTGACCCAGTTGGCTACTCCGGCAGACGAAAACACTGCGGCACTCTACAACATTTGGATTCGCGAAGTCTGGATGCATCAAGTCGGTAACGACTGGAGAATTCATCATGAAATCTGGCAGATCTATGAAAATGTGCCGAATTTCTAAGTGCCCATCTCAACCAAGAACGGAGGTTAAATTGTGAACGACGCACAAAATCGGCAAGACAGCCAAGATAAATTCACTATGTCCCGGAATCTGATTTGGGGTGGTGCTATTGTAGCAATTGTTATCGCTTTTGCTTTATTCCTTGTGATCTTTATGAGTTCCAGTGAGACACCTGCCTCCTTTATGGCGAAATGGAAAAATGCGCTCGAATCTGGGGATATTAAGAGGTATGAATCGCTTTGGATAAAAAGTGCGCGGCAGCGTCCTGATTCTGGCTATCGATATACGGCGCAACTCCTTATGGATAACGTAAGTTTTGAAGTTAACCTTGGAGGTGCCAACCAACCCTATCGAGTGCCCCGTTACGCGAATCGTTTCCGAATCGAGGCGATTCCGCTCACTGTCACTTACCCTGGCGAAGTGCAACAGCAGTTCCGAAATCTCGTCATTGAAAAGAGAGGGCTTATTCAACAGCGATGGAAAATTGTCACGGATGAAACAGCTGGCAGTGAGTTAACTGCTACACTGTCAACGCCTGAGCCTACGCCACAGACTGGAACTGTAGAACAACCAAACAGCCCTGTGGCACCTGTGGTCATCGCATGGAAAAATGCGTTAGAGACCCAAAATGTAAAGAGCTATACTGACTTGTGGGATAAATCCTCCCGAAAACGGCGAGCTGCAAGTTTTGGGCGTGCCACCGAAATGATGTCGCAAACCCATATTATAGATATCACGGGTGCTACCTATACTGCTGTTCCACGGCATAAAAATCGCCACGTTGTTGACCACATTCACGTAACTTTGCAAAGTGGCGATGATGTTATTGAGACACACATCCGCACACTTACTATTGAGAAAAAGGGGTTTTTCAGACGAAAATGGAAAATCATTAACGATGAGATCGGTGTGGTCTCTGATGCTATCGCATACTTACCAGACGAATCAGGAGCAGATACTGTCTCTGGTGAAGAGTCGGGTAGTGCTTTCGATGGGAACGCCCCGCTGGACACGCAGCTCAAGGTGCGACAGGTCTTAGGAAAATGGCAGGCGGCTTGGGAAGAGAAGGACCTGAAAACCTATATGTCCATCTATTCGGAAAGATCCCGAATTACCCGTGTCAGCGTGCGTGGTGGCAAGGAAACTAAGCGTCATCTCTCAAAAGTGCAGCTTCACGAACAGATGAAGAAACTGAACAGAATGTACGCTGAGATTCAGGTGTCTATCTCTAATTTACAGGTTAACGGGGACCGAGCAGTGGCGGATGTCAAGTTCTTACAAAAATTCACTGGCACACCCGCGAGCGGTAGCCGTCCTGCCTACTCTGACTATGGTACGAAAAAACTGAATCTGATGGTGGATCCGGCAGATGGACATTGGCGAATTTACTCTGAAACCTGGAGTCGCTATGAAGATGTCCCGGATTTCCCGAAGATGTAATTGCCGTTGTCGGTTATCAGGACGTAGTATCTAATACGTTGGGTTTCACTCGGTTTTTTGTGATTTCAGGTTTCTCTGTTCTTCCGAAAACACTATACTGTGCGATTTTTTAGTAGGTATCCGTTCAACCCAACCTACAGGACTGATAACTGATAACTGACAACTCATAAAAAAATGTCCACTGAGTACCGAACCAAACGCAAAATTGAGTTCGCCGATACCGATATGGCGGGCATTGTCCATTTTACACGGTTCTTTGTCTTTATGGAGACAGCGGAGCACGAGTTCCTCCGTAGTTTAGGCACGAGTGTTGCGACGGAATGGAATGGGGATAAAATCGGGTGGCCCCGGCTCGCTGCTTCTTGTGAATATCTAAGTCCGCTCCGATTTGAAGATGAGGTGGATATTCACCTCTTGGTCTCCAGAAAAGGGACGAAATCGCTCACCTACCAGTTTCACTTTACACATCAGGGAGAGGACATCGCACGTGGGCAACTCACGACGGTCTGTTGTATAACAAATCCGGGTGAAAAGCTGCGTGCAATTCCTATCCCCGATTTCATCGCCAATCAGATACACAGTTCATCGTAGAAGATCCTTCCAATCTCACCTCACAGAGGATTACAGAAATCATGCGTCAACCCTCTACCAACACATCCATGCTTCAAGTATCCAATCTCTCTAAAGACTACGGTTCTGTTGAGGTTTTACGAGATGTTTCATTTCGTTTTACGGATGGTGTATCCGTCGCTATCACCGGTCCCTCCGGTTCCGGTAAAAGCACCCTTTTACACATCATCGGCACTTTAGAGAAACCGACTAACGGACAGGTTAGGATTAACGACACGGATCCGTTTGCCCTCTCCGAACCTGAATTGGCGCGATATCGAAATTCCGTGATCGGGTTTGTGTTTCAGGAGCATCACTTGCTCCCGCAATATTCTGTGCTTGAGAACGTTCTCGTGCCTACATTCGCTTTTAAACAGCAGCCTGACGCAAACGAGCGAGCGCATGAACTCCTAAACCGGGTTGGGCTTACGGATCGGATATCGCACCGGCCTGGTGAGCTTTCAGGTGGTGAACGACAGCGCGTTGCGATCGCGCGTGCACTTATCAATCAACCGGATATTCTCCTCTGCGATGAGCCGACAGGCAACCTTGATACTACTACAACTGAAACTATCGCCAATCTGCTCTTTGAACTACATCAAGCGGAAAAAAACGTGTTGATTGTCGTCACACACAATCGGACGTTCGCCTCGCGTTTTCAGCAACACCTCCAACTCGCGGATGGCACTTGCACAGTAGATAGCGATTCATAATCTTCTTAAGTATAGACTATGCGTAGGTTTTTTGGGCGTTCATTCAAATACTTTTGGCAGATACACCTTACCGTTGCACTTTGTACGGCTGTGGCGACAGGTGTACTTGCAGGCGCGTTAATTGTTGGAGATTCTGTGCGTGGGAGCCTACGGAGCCTCACAACGGAACGACTTGGCACCATCCAACATGCCCTCCTCGCAGATCACTTTTTTCAGCCTGACTTATTGGATCGACAGGATAAGGTGCCAGCGGTTTTGCTGAATGGAACCATCGTTGCGCCGCAAACGCAGACGCGGGCATCGAAGGTGAATATCCTCGGCGTAACGGAAAGTTTCTTTACGTTCTGGGACGCGAAAACCGCACCAAATCTAAACAAAGCAGCTGGACAACCCTTCAATGCGATCGTCATTAACGAGGCACTTCAAAGCGAATTGAACGTCCAAGTTGGTGACACACTGCTGGTGAATATCCCGCAGATAGCTGACATCCATCCAGAATTCATCCTCGGCGAGCGCGATGCGTCCGAGGCTATCCAAAGCCTTCGTTTGATTGTCAGCGACACTGTTCCTTCCGAAAACGTTGGTAGATTCAGCCTGCGTGCGCATCAAAACCTTCCTCTGAATGCCTTTATTGCACTTCCGGTATTACAAAAAGCACTTGGACAGGAAGGTAAAATAAACGCTCTGTTTACAAAAGAGATGACTCCGATTTCACCTGACGATTTGGCATTGACGCTTGAAGCACTGGAGTTAAATATTCAGGAACATGAAACCCATTTCGATCTCCAAAGTCAAGAGTATCTCCTTAAGCCGATCCTTTCAGAGACTGCGTTGACGGTTGCAGCGAGGCACCGCATTCCGATCTTTCCGACGCTCACCTATCTCGCGAATACGATTTCTGCGAATGGCAGAACGGTTCCATACTCCACAATTGTTGCACTCCCTATTGACAAAGGAACATTTGCAGAACTGCTTAGCAAACACACCACTGAATCAGACCGACTTGCATATAATTTGGAAGCACAGCGCACTCAGACCAAGCCGAATGAAATTGTTTTAAACGCATGGACGGCAGCAGATCTTGGGGTGAAAGTCGGAGACAGAATCAATATTACATACTATCGTGTTGGGATAGATGAAGAATACATTACAGAGACGGCATCTTTCCTTTTGAAAGCAATCGTGCCAATTGAAGGCATCACTGCGGATAGAGGGATCATCCCTACCTTTCCCGGCATCCATGATACTGCCGATATGTCCGAATGGGAATCGCCTTTTCCAATTGATTATGCTATCATTCGCGACAAGGACGAGGCGTATTGGGATGAATACGGTGCGACACCGAAAGCGTTTATCTCGTTGGAGACCGGTAAACAATTGTGGCAGAACCGATTCGGCGACCTCACGACTCTTCGGATGACCGCTGCACCGGACACAGACATTCATAAAACACGCACCCTTTTTGAAACCGAGTTCCTCAAAGAAATTCAGCCAGAGGCGGTTGGATTTCAATTTTTATCGCTTCAGGCAGATGGGCTTCAAGCCTCCGCAGGAGCAACAGATTTTGGGATGCTCTTTGGCAGCCTGAGTGCTTTTATCATTATCGCTGTTGCCTTGTTGGTAGGGATGCTTTTCCGTATCGGTGTAGAGCAGAGATCGCGTGAAATCGGTATCTTACAAGCCATTGGTTACCCGCTTGTCAAGGTCCGCCGCCGTTTTCTTTATGAGGGAGGCATCATCGCTGGTATCGGTAGTCTGATAGGGTGTCTGCTCGCTGTGGGCTACGCACAACTGATGATATTTGGGCTGCAGACGTGGTGGCTGCCTGCCATCGGCACGCCATTTATGGAACTTCACGCCAGCCCATGGAGCCTACTGAGCGGTGTGCTTATCTCGCTGGCTGTTGTGATGATTTCCATCCGACTGACTGTCCACAAATTAGGGAGAGCATCGGCTGTGTCACTCCTCGCCGGTGGAACCGATTTTGTTGACGCGACAACAGGTAAACCCAAAATTCGGAAAAAGGGATATCTTCCATTCCTGCTCGCTTTGATGGGGGGAATAGGCGTGGGCATACTGGTGGGGCATCCTATCGTTCGTTTACTGGGTGTGGCACTCGTTGTTATTGGTGTAGGATGGGAGCTATTTGATAGATGGTTAAAATCACAGACTGTGCCTAAACAACTGAGCAGGGCGCGGTTTGCTATCAGAAACGCGGCACGGCAGCCCGGACGGAGTACAACCTGCGTTACGACAATCAGTATCGCGTGCTGCATCATCGTTGCAGTGGGTGCGAATCGACACGATGCACCGCCAAAAACGGAATACGCCTTTGTTGCTGAGTCGGCACTTCCATTGCATCACAGCCTCAATACACCGGACGGCAGGTTTGAACTCGGTTTCTCCGAGCGTGCCTCCGAGCTGCTAAGTGCGTCAGAGATAATTCCGTTTCGCGTGCTGCCCGGTGAAGATGTGAGCTGCCTCAACCTTTATCAGCCTCAGAAACCTCAGATTTTAGGTGCTTCTGAGGCTATATTGACCGAATATCCTTGGAATCAAATAAAAGTTGTTCAACCTGAAGGCGGTAGAGCGCGCGCTATTGGTGATGCAAAGTCGCTTCGTTGGATTTTACACCATGACCCAGATGAGGATTTCCTGGTCCAAGATGAGTTTGGCAAAACCCTCCGTCTTGAACTTGAGACAGTTGAAAACAGCCTTTTCCAAAGCCAATTGATTATCTCTGAGTCAAATTTCATGAAATACTTTCCGAGCCAAAGCGGTTACCAGTTTTTCCTCATCAAAACGCCGCCCGCGCTGCGGGAGGAAACCGCACAGATTTTGGAGAAAACATTGGGCGATTACGGTTTCGACCTTACGTCAGCAGCGGCGCGGTTGGCAAGCTATCGAGCGGTTGAAAATACCTATATCTCCACTTTCCAGAGCCTCGGCGGTTTAGGCGTGCTACTCGGTACCTTCGGATTGGCACTGGTTTTCTTTAGAAATATCATTGAGCGTCGCAGAGAATTGGCGACCCTACGCGCCTTCGGTTTCCAACGGCGACTCCTGTCTCGGATGCTCTTTATTGAAAGCTGCTTTCTTCTCGGCATAGGAATGTTCATCGGAATTGTCGCTGGGCTTGCTTCAATTCTCGCCTCGCAGGGACATCTCCCTTCCTTTCCGTGGTTTTCCCTCACAATTACCTTGCTTTTCATCTTCGGTTTTGGTATAATTGCAAATGCTGTTGCTGTTGCCGTGGCACTCCGAAGTCCACTCTTGTCAACGCTTAAATCGGAATAAAGCCTTTGTATACAAGGCTTTTCGTGCAGATGAACTCTTCAAGTCCGTTTCTTTAAAGTTTTAGCAGGTGGGTTTCCAATCAGGTCAGTTTTGGGGAACACGCTATGTATCCTGTTACATTCAGAACTACGTCTCGCATTCTTTGTGCAGCTATACTCGTTTTCTGTTTTCTGATGCAGAGTGGGTGTTCCAGCGATTCCGATCCGAATACGCCAAGCGCGCTGGATCATACGGAACGCGGATGGCACTTCTATGAGGCAGGTGACTACCCGCAAGCGTTGCTCAATTTTGAACGGGCAATCAATTTCGATGCAGAACTTGCCGATGCGCATAACGGGGTCGGATGGAGCCATCTCAGTCTATCCTTGAATCCGCCGTTGGCACAGGAAGCGTTCCAAAACGCTGTCCAACTCGACGCGTTAAATGCGGATGCGTGGGTTGGGCTTGCGAACCTCCTCTATTTACGGAATAAAGATGCTACTGATTTCAGGTCGGCTATCCGAGCGGTTGATAATGCCTTACAGGGGGACCCACAATATCTCTTTCGGCACGACTATTACTCCAATGCCGAGCTCTACGCGCTTAAAGCGGCGTGTTACTATTATCTTGGCGAGAGTCAGTCGGCACAGCAGGAGGCTAACAAAGCACTCCAAATTGATACGACAAACAGGACTGCCATTGTCCTACAAAACTTACTGAAAGAGGAATAATATCTAAATTGCTTGTTTGAGAGGGCGAGGATATAATCCTCGCCAGCGGTGGTGGCAAAGCATCCAATTGGGTTGGAAAGTTGAAAGTTTGGAAGACAGCGGAACGGCATTTCTTCCAGCCTTCCTCTTCCACACTTCCTCAGAACATAAAATTTATTTTTTAATATTGCTTAGGAGAACGAAATATGTCTCAAAATGTTATCACATCTACACAGTTAACCAACTTAACCCCTGCCCACAGTGGTAAGGTGCGCGATCTCTACGACCTCGGAGACGAACTCCTGATTATATCCACAGATCGGATTTCCGCCTTTGATGTCGTTTTACCGAACGGCATACCCGATAAAGGCAGAGTTTTAACCGGTCTGTCCAAATTCTGGTTCAACTACACGGAATCTGTCTGTAAGAACCACCTCATTGCGACTAATGTTGAAGATTACCCCGATACGTTACACCCTGACGCGGAACTCTTAGAAGGACGCTCTATGCTCGTCCGTAAAGCGAATCGGGTTGATATTGAATGCGTGGTGCGCGGTTATCTCGCTGGGTCCGGCTGGTCCTCATATCAGAAGACAGGCGAGATCTGCGGACAGAAACTCCCAGATGGACTACAGGAATCTGATCGACTGCCCGAACTCCTATTTACACCCACAACTAAAGCCGAACATGGCGAGCATGACGAACCAATCTCTATTGAAGATATGAAGAACGAAGTCGGTAGCGAACTTACGGATCGCTTGATTGATGCGAGTTTCGCGCTCTTTAGAAGTGCCAGTCAGCACGCGGAAAGTACCGGTATTATCCTTTGTGATACTAAGTTTGAGTTTGGGGAGCTCAATGGCGACCTGATTCTCATCGACGAAGTGTTTACGCCGGACTCATCCCGCTTCTGGCCCGCCGAGCTTTACGAACCGGGTAAACCGCAGCAGAGTTTCGATAAACAGTTCGTCCGGGATTATCTCTCCGAAATCGGTTGGAACAAAGAACCCCCCGCACCTGAGTTGCCAGAGACGGTCATCTCCAAAACGAGCGAGAAGTATCGCGAGGCGTATCGTCTCATCGTCGGCGAAGAGCTGTAGCGTCGGACTTCTGTTGGACAGAGGAGATGAGAGATGGCAAGTCCACTTGACGGCATAAAGGTTTTGGATCTCACGCGGGTACTCGCGGGGCCTTACACGACGATGCTTCTTGGTGATCTTGGAGCAGAGGTCATCAAGATTGAGCAGCCCGGCACAGGGGACGAATCTCGCAATTTTGGTCCCTTTAAAAACGGGTTCAGCCTCTACTTCATGAGTGTGAATCGTGGAAAACGGAGTGTGACGCTCAACCTTAAAACCGAACGTGGACAGGCAATCTTCAAGCAGTTGTTGAAACAGACTGACATTCTCGTCGAGAATTTCCGTCCGGGAACAATGAAAAATTTGGGCTTGGATTACGAGACACTGAAAGCCGACCACCCATCGCTCATTTATGCAGCGTGCTCCGGCTTCGGACAGACCGGTCCGTATGCACAGCAAGGGGCGTACGACATGATTATCCAAGGCATGGGCGGTATCATCAGCATTACGGGTGAACCGGAAGGACCGCCCGTGCGTGTCGGCACGTCTATCAGTGACATCACCGCTGCCCTCTTCACGACGATTGGTATCCTCTCCGCCCTGCATCATCGCAATCAAACAGGCAAGGGACAGTTTGTTGATGTAGCGATGTTAGACAGTCTCGTTGCTGTTTTGGAAAACGCTGTTGTCCGTTATTTCGCCACTGGTGAGGCACCCAAACCGCTCGGTGCCAGACACCCGGCGATTACACCGTTTGAGGCGTTCGCGTCCGCGGATGGATACGTAATTATCGCACTCGGAAACGATGTGCTTTGGTCTAAGTTCTGTGAACATGTGGACCGGAAGGAACTCATCTCAGATGAACGGTTCCAAACGAACGCAGATCGAACAGAAAATCATAGTGAACTGTTTCCGATTCTCTCGGAGATCATGTCTCAACGGACGACCGACGATTGGATTGACGCACTCGGAAACATCGGTGTGCCGTGTGGTCCCATCAATACAATGGATAAGGTCGTCAGTCATCCACAGGTGCAAGCGCGAGAGATGATTACACGCGTCGCACACCAGATTACGGGAGAAGTGGAGGTGCCGGGGGTGCCGATTAAACTTTCGGAAACGCCCGGAAATGTGGACGCACCTGCCCCCAGTCTCGGTGAACATACAACCGAGATTCTAACCGATGTATTGAAAATGTCTCCAGACGAAGTAGCAAAGTTAAAACAGGATGGTGTTATATAAGTGAACGACACCATCCGGTAGACGCGCTTTACGGACCACTGATAACTGATTGCTGATAGCCGACTGCTGACGGCTGATGGCTAATCCTCAAAGGAGTTTGCATGTCAAACAAAACCGCAGAAGTGTTACATGGAACAGCTGCTCTGACGTTAGAGGGTGATCTTGCTGCACAAATGGTCGAGGCTCTTGACGGTTACGTTACCGACGCGGTGGCGCGTTCCGTTGAAAAACGGGAAACCTTGTGGCATCGCGATTATAGTTCTCACGAGGCGTATACTGAATCTGTCGAACCGAACCGCGCACGGTTTAGGAAACAGATTGGGTGTCTCGATCCGCGTCTGCCAATCGAGGACCTCGCTTATGTGGCTACAACAACATCCGCCGCGCAGATTACAGAAGATGAGAATTACACCGTATCTCGCGTGCGTTGGCAGGTTTTCGATGAGGTAGAAGGTGAGGGGCTTTTGTTGGAACCGATGCACAACGCCCCTATTGTTGCTCAAGTCGTTGCTTTGCCCGATGCTGATTGGACACCGGAGATGATAGCCGGTGTAACGGATGAATTGCCACCGAGTGCCCAGTTTGCGAGACGTTTGGCAAGAGCAGGATGTCGCGTCGTTGTTCCGCTCCTTATTAACCGCGAGGATACCTATTCCGGCAATTCAACCATCGGTAGAATGACGAACCAACCACATCGCGAATTCATCTATCGGATGGCGTATCAACTTGGAAGGCATATCATCGGGTATGAGGTGCAGAAGGTATTGTCGTTGGTGGACTGGATGGCTTCTACTGACGCACCAATAGGTGTTATCGGCTACGGTGAAGGTGGATTGATCGCGCTCCATAGTGCAGCGGTTGATACACGAATTCAAGCGGCAGCTGTCAGTGGATATTTCCAATCGCGGCAAGAGGTCTGGCGAGAACCGATCTACCGAAACGTTTGGGGGCAGTTACACGAGTTTGGCGATGCTGAAATTGCGAGCCTTATTGCGCCACGGCCGTTGGTTATAGAGGCAAGCATTGGACCTGAAGTTGCCGGTCCGCCACCGGTTGGTAATGGACGCGGCGGCGCGGCACCCGGGCAACTCGTGTCACCACCCGCCGATTCCGTTGAGGCAGAATTCAGTCGCGCACACGATTTTTATTGTCAGCTCGGCAGTGAAGATGCCTTGCGCCTCGTCTCTTCTGTAGATGGATCCCCGGGTTCTGAAGAAACTTTAACCGCTTTTCTTACGGGACTCGGTGTTGAGAATGCGCGCATTGACAGCTACCATTTGCTTTCTTCTCCCAGCGTTGACGATTTTGATTACGAGGCGAGGCAGAAGCGGCAGTTTACACAGTTGGTTAATTTGAGCCAACGTTTCTTGCGGGAAGCAGCATCGCGGCGACAACAATTTTTTTGGGAGAAAACCGATACCTCTTCGCTCGCAGAATGGGAGGAGACGTGTACCGATGCTAAAGCCTATTTCTGGGGCGAAGTCATCGGCAGGTGTCCAGCACCCGATGTGCCTGCTAATCCGAGAACGAGGCTCATTTATGACGAACCCCGCTGGAAAGGTTATGAGGTCGTCCTTGATGTGTGGGACGGTGTTTTCGCCTACGGTATCTTGTTGCTTCCAAACGATCTTCAGCCGGGTGAACAGCGTCCTGTCGTTGTCTGTCAGCACGGTTTAGAGGGTAGACCACAGGATACGGCGGATCCGAGAATAGAATCGGTTTATTACTCTTACGCTGCAAGCTTGGCGGACAGAGGGTTTATCACCTACGCACCGCAGAATCCCTATATCGGTCAAGATGCTTTCCGTGTCATTCAACGCAAAGCGAATCCGATAAAATGGTCGCTCTTTTCGTTGATTATCCGTCAGCATGAACGGACGCTTGATTGGCTTGCGGAACAGCCCTTCGTTGATGCCGATCGGATTGGGTTTTATGGATTATCCTACGGTGGTAAAACGGCGATGCGTGTCCCCGCAGTGCTTGAACGTTACGCCTGTTCTATCTGTTCCGCTGATTTCAACGAGTGGATCGTCAAAAATGCGACGTTTGACTCTGGCTACAGTTATATGTTCACGGGTGAATACGAGATGCCGGAGTTCGATTTGGGAAACACATTCAACTACGGTGAGATGGCAGGATTGATTGCGCCGCGTCCGTTCATGGTGGAACGTGGGCATGACGACGGTGTCGCGCCCGATGAATGGGTGGCGCATGAATTCGCTGTCGTCCGGCGGCTTTATGTTCGGTTAGGTATCGCTGATAGAACGGAGATCGAATTCTTTGATGGCGGACACCAGATTAATTCTGATCGGACGTTCCGATTCCTACATCGGCACCTCGATTGGCCCGAACCTTCTTCTTCTGTCTGAACCAGGATTTATAGGATTCACAGATTTTCAAGATTACGCTGGTGTCCTACTTTTTGCTCAGAAAGCGGAAACGGGTCCCTGCTGACAACTGAGAACTGACTACTGACAACTATTAAAAACCATGCTTTATTCTATCATCGTTAGTGCAGGATTAGAGAACATCGCACGCGAGGAGTTATCCGCGCGTTTTGAAACCAATCTGAAAATCCTGGAACGTAAACCGCAGCGCATCATCTTCCAATATGCGGGTAACCCGCGTGAGCTGCTATCTCTGCGAACAGCCGAACATCTCTTTCTCATTCTAAAGCGGATACCAAAGATGACACGCTCGCGCAGTTCATTGGCAGTGCTGCGTGGTTCACTGACGCGTTTAAGTTTCAAGGAGCTGTTCGAGTGCTGTCGGCAGGTGGGTATCAATGTGCGGAAACGGATGCCGTTTCGCGTGACGAGTCGGTTGTCTGGCAAACGCAACTTCCGCCGTCTCGACCTGCAGCGCGTGATTGAGCGCGCCTTATCGGAGCGCGGGTGGTATTTGGCATCGACTCAAGCAGCACTGGATGTCTGGGCAGAGGTACACGGAGACGATGGCTATATCAGTATCAAACTTTCCCCAAACGATATGGCACAGCGTCCATATAAACAGGCGCATATCCCCGCGTCCCTCAAACCGACGTTGGCGTATAGCATGGTGCGCCTTTCAAAACCCCATCCGGACGATGTCTTTTTAGACGCTATGTGTGGTGCTGGGACGATTCTTTTGGAACGTGCACTTATCGGTCGCTACCGTTATCTCATCGGTGGTGATGTCTCTACAGAGGCGTTAGATGCTACCGTGATGAATTTCGGCAGGAAACATCAACCCCGTCAATTTTTCCATTGGGATGCACGCACTTTACCACTACAACCGAACACAGTTGATAAAATCGTCTGTAATCTCCCATTCGGTGAGACTATCGGAAACATTCCTCAGTTGACGAATCTATATCGGCACTGTCTCAAGGAGTATGCACGCGTCTTGAAACCGAGGGGGAGGATGGTGCTGCTCACCTCGCAACGTACACTTCTCAATGACGAGCTGGAAAAACTGCGTTTTCTCGGTGTTCAGCAACGGTTGACAGTCGATGTCCGTGGAAAACAAGCATGGATATATGTCATCCGGTTTACATAATAATTTCTACCATATATGCTATACTTTTTCCAGAACGTACATAAAAGCGGAAGTTTTATGTCGCGTATCCCTGCCTTTTCGATGGCAACTCTACTTCTTTTCAACATGATTCCTGTTGGTTTCGCACAACAGAATCCCATACAAGCACAAGCAGAAACCGATGCACATAGGGACGTAAACCACGATATGAGAGAAAGTTTGTGGTTTATGTCAGGACTGGTGGGTAGTAGCGTGGGTTTTGCCGCGGGCGGTGTCGGAGCGTGTTTATCCGGGTTGCTTATAGAAGATACTAATAGTTGTATATATTCTATCTCTGAAGACCCGATGGTGAGTTGTAGCATCGCAGGTGCTATCTTTTGCGGGACTTTGGTCGTGCCAGCCGCTGTTTTCATATATCCGCATAATCCAAGTCCACCGCTGGAGCGACTTCTCGGTAAATCACCGGAATACATCGAAGCCTATCTCCACGCCTATAGATCAAAAACAGTATCGCTTCGGAAAAGGTGGATAACGGTGGGGTCCCTCACCTCTAACTTGGGTATGGGCGCGATGCTACTATTCATGATTAACGACTTATGATGCTACAATTTTTTGACGAAGCCCGGTGCGGTTAGAAACCGCACCTACCGGGACCCCTCACCATTTGCAATTCAAGGAGATGCTTTATGTTCCGTATATCCGCCTTTTTGATGGCAACCTTATTGATTCTCAGCACGACACCTGTCAGTTTTGCGCAACAGAATTCCGTGCAGGCACAAGCGGAAGCCGATGCGAATTCCGATATGTCAGATACGGCAAAAGCGATGTTGTTTATGTTAGGTGGGTTGGGTAGCACTGCGGGGTGCCTCATAGGTTGTGTCGGAGGGTGCTTGTTAGGAACACGGATGGATGGAGGATCTGATGTTTTATTTTCTCCTGCCGAGGTAGGTTGCGCTGCCGCAAGTGCTATCCTTCTTGGTGCCTTCGCAATGCCGCTCGGTGTGGACCTGTATCCACACAACGTAACGCCACCACCGGAGCGACTCCTCGGCAAATCTCCTGAGTATGTTGAGGCTTACACCCAAATCTATACATCGAAAATAACATCGCTTCGCAAGAAATTCGTAATTGCAGGATCTATCGCCAGCAATGTAGGCTTTGCCCTTGCAACGCTGCTGGCGTACACAAGTGCCTTTTAGAGACAAATCAAATGAAAAAGCATCTCAAACTTATATTTATTTTCCATGCTTTGTGCCTTGTGTTATTATCTGTAAGCGTTTCACAGAGATGGGTAAAACCGCCCAAAACCAATTACTTTAACATTGCGGATAGGCGGGGTTAGATACCCCGCCTACCGCTTGCTGATTGCTGACGGCTAATAACTAAATCTCCGGCACTCTTACTGCAACCTCTTTACCGGCTGCATGTGAACG
The DNA here is from genome assembly GCA_026702755.1 of Candidatus Poribacteria bacterium. Classification (NCBI taxonomy): domain Bacteria; phylum Candidatus Poribacteria; species Candidatus Poribacteria bacterium. Next base: position 45,603 of record JAPPBX010000088.1, read on the forward strand.
GAAAATACCATCCATAATCACGTTTGTGAGCAATACACCCTCCGGTGGTATCGGCGACGGAGCATCTGCCTTGATGGCTTCACGGAATGCGATCATCTGTGCCGCCCAGTTATCAGATTGCGGGAATCCGGAGAACTGAATCGTCGTCATCCCTTCTGGTGGGTTCGGTTCCGCAGTTAATCCTTCTGCTTCGACAAACTTCTTGAGCTCACCATCATACGCATCGGCATAAATAACCGGTCCACCCAACGAGAAACCCGCTTTCGTCCCAAGATGGAAGTTGCCACCGAGCGAATCCTGATGCACTGCCCAAGAGATTTTGAACACCATCACACCACCATTTTCAAACCGGACCCACGCCGCGCCGAACTCTTCAACATCCATGATGCCCTTAAATCTCGGATCCTGCTGCGAGATGTAATCCTCAGTGATCGCGGAGACCCGTACCGGTTTCGGATACCCCATCGCATACAGCGAAGCGTGCATATTGTAGACACCGATATCAACGGTTGCCCCCGCACCCGCCGTCTTTTTGTAGATAAAGGTATGTCCTGGATTCCCGCGCCGCCTACAGCCCGCAGATTCAGAGTAATAAATATCACCAAACAATCCAGCATCGAACGCTTTTCTGATGAATTGGATCCTTGGATCAAACGTGGGATTGAGACCGATTTGTAAGATTTTGCCTGATGCCTTCGCTGCGCGCACCATTGCGGTCGCATCGGGGAGTGTCGCCGCCATCGGTTTTTCGCAGAGGACGTGTTTACCGGCGTTCAATGCTGCGACTGTCGGTCGCCGATGTCCCTGATTGTAAGTGCAGACACTCACACCATCAAGTTCGTCCATTTCAAGCATTTTGTTGTAGCTTGAAAAAGCGTGCTTTCTTGGGACACCCCACTCGTCAGCGGCTTGGTTCGCCTTACTCTTGATGATGTCGCAGACCGCGATGATTTCAAAACCGCCTACCTTCTCATAAGTGCTTCGGTGTGCCCGGGAGATGCCACCTGTACCAATAATACCAACCTTGACAGTCATAATGTTCCCTCCTCATAACAAATTCTGTATAGAAATAGACGCGATTTACTAAATTTCCGGCACGCTTACCGCAACCTCTTTCCCCGCCTCGTGTGATCGGAAAATGCCATCCATAATCACATTTGTGAGGAGTACACCCTCTGGCGGTATCGGTGATGGTGCGTCCGCCTTAACTGCCTCACGGAATGCCGTCATCTGTGCTTGCCAGACATTGACCTCAGGAAACCCGGAGAACCGAATCGTCGTCATTCCCTCTGGTGGGTTCGGTTCTGCTGTCAATCCTTCCGATTTTACCAGCTTCTTGAGTTCACTTGTATAGGTATCGGCATAGACGACTGGACCATTTAAGGAGATACCCATCTCTTTACCGAGACAGAAACTGGGACCGAGCGAATCCTGATGAATCGCCCAAGAGATTTTGAATACCATCACGCCACCATCTTCAAACCGCACCCATGCGACACCAAACTCTTCGACATCCATAATCCCTCGAAATTGGGGATCTTGCTGTGAGATGTAATCCTCGGTGATAGCAGAGACACGCACCGGTTTCGGATACCCCATCGCATACAGTGAATCGTGCATGTTGTAGACACCGATGTCTACGATCGCACCGGCACCTGCTGTTTTCTTGTAGATGAACGTGCGCGCTGGATTCCCGCGGCGCCTGCATGCTGCAGATTCAGAATAATAGATGTCACCAAGCAGTCCTTCATCGATCACTTTCTTAGCGAATTGGAGTCTCGGATTAAACGTGCTGTGGATACCGATCTGCAAGATTTTGCCAGACGCTTTCGCTGCCCGCACCATCGCTGTCGCATCGGGGAGCGTCGCTGCCATCGGCTTCTCACAGAAGACATGTTTGCCAGCGTTTAGTGCCGCGACGGTGGGTCGCCTGTGTCCTTGGTTGTAGGTGCAAACACTCACCGTGTCGATTTCGTCCATCTCAAGCATCTTGTTGTAACTTGTGAAGACGTTCTTTCTGGGGACACCCCACTGGTCGGCAGCTTCGTTTGCCTTGCTTTTGATGATGTCGCACACCGCGACGATCTCGAAACCGCCGACTTGTGTGTAAGCTCGCTGATGCGCACGCGAAATACCACCCGTACCCACAATACCGACTCGAATCGTCATACTGTTATCTCCTCATGCGTAGAATAGAATTGCCATAAAAGTTTAGACGAAATCGGTTTGCAATGCAAGGGAAAAATGTGATATACTTCAAGGTACATATTCTATATGGTTATAGAAAGGAGGACCCCATGAGTGTTAATGGAGACAAGAGGCGACTCTCACAAGCGCAGAACCTGCAGAATGTGCAGAGCACCCAGAAGTTTAACGAGATGCTCACTGTATATCAAGAATATGAGGAGGAATATAGCAAACGTTACATTTATTGTGCGCTGATACCATCTGATCACATTGAAGAAGCCCTGTCTGATTCAACGTGGGATTTGGAATTTTCACAGGGCATGCCCAGTGGTATGGTTTCCTATAAAGGCACTAAAGAAGAACACAAATATCTCCGTTATGGTGTTGACAATGGGGTTGAACCCCTAATCATTGGCAGAAATTTTCATAGATTGCGCGATGACTACAGGGAGATATCCGAAGAATTCCGCCTTTTCCATAATCTCCATCACGAAAGAACAACGGATCCATACATCAAAATTGATGAAGATGGAAATGAGGAAGTTGTTGCAGTTGTTGAACCGAACCATGTCCGGATCCGACTCAAAGAAATTCGCCAATTTTTGGCGATCAAGGAGATGCATCTCGCCATTCAATTCATTTTTAATGAAACCTCAACGCAGTCGTTGGAAAGACTCGGGTTCACAGCAGGTGAGGAAGATAGACGAGATGGGATGATACGTTGGATGCAACGCTATGGGGATCTTGATGGCATTGGTAATTGTGGAGCGTTTAGTCGGTTAGTCGGAAAACGGCTCGTTGAACCGCTGCCAAAAACCAAGAGTGGTTTCTGGCCTTTTACCGAAGTATCTGAACAGGAATATGCCTCATTTATTATTGATGTCGATGAGAACGGGAATGAAATTAGTTACACGTCCAATCCAGATGAACTAAAAACGCCGGCGGATCCGGGGAATATTCGCGGTGTGGATGAGGAGGCACCGAGTTATCTAACACCCGTTCACTTCCGTAAGAAAGTCTTAGACAAATACTACCACGAGCCAAGTAAATACTCTGTAGAGGATTCTATCCTTCGCTGCGGTAGTTTATGGAGCGTGTATATTGATAATCATCACGATGATATAGTTTGTGCGTGGTTAGGCGATCTCGGACGCGACTTGCCGTCCAGCGAACAGGGACACTGGCACCTACACAATATTCCACCAATAGGTGGTGTAAGCAAAACATATTTCGCTCGTCAGATTGAAGCACAATTTGCAAATTCAGGCAGACCAGAACATATATTTAAACAACGTTACGACGATTTGCAAAAAGTGAGTCAAGCACAGTTGGGTTTGCAGTGGTTGTTGCCACTGCAAACTGCCGATGCTCATCACCGACAATCCTTGAGGATTCCTGCTACTGACGAACAACGGGATTTTGATAGCATGGTGTTAAGCCTTACTAAGATGCTAATTGACTCTCTGAATGAAAAATCGCTGAGAAAATTGATCTCTTGTGAGAAACAGGAAGAGTTTAAAGATAAAAGAGGGATTGCTCTTCTTGAAGTTGTCCTGCATTTGAATGAACTTGAAGGTGCTGATGTTCACGTTGCCTTTCTCCGAAAACTTCAGAACCTTCGCTCAAGTGGGAGCGCGCATCGGAAAGGACGAAACTATCTAAAAATAGCGGAGCATTTTGGGGTTGAAAATCAGAGTCTACGGCATGTTTTCGCTAACATCCTGAACAGTGCCTCAGACACGCTCGATTACTTCATTATTCTTGTGAATAGCGGACAAATCCGTGAAATCATTAAGAGAAATCAAATTAAGGCCGCTTACGCTATCCTTGATGAAATGGTTGGATCTGTCGATTCCGGCACAACTGATGCTTCTGTCAATCACGATGAAGTTATCTATGAATTGCAGTCAAAAACATGATTTTTGTTGATACTGGTGCATGGATTGCTATTTACAAGCGGAATGACCGGCACCATCGCGAAGCTATGGCAATTTACAACAACCTACGAGACCGCGAAACCCAACTTTTAACCACTGATTATGTAATTGACGAAGCCGTAACTCGACTCAGATATGATACAAACCATTCAGTAGCGGTTGCGTTCCTTGAGTTTATTGGAAACGCTGAAATGACAGGTGGTCTAACCATTGTAGAAATTGATAAAGATGTGTTTGAGAAAGCAATAGCACTTTTTCGTCAGTATGACTCGACACGATTATCTTTTACGGATTGCACAAGTTTTGTAGTGTGCAGGGAAAATAACATCCGCGAGGCTTTTGCTTTTGATCAGCATTTTGCGATGATGGGGATTGACTTGCGTCGATAACTCTCTTGTCTTTCACCCATCACTTCATTGGTATCGTGTTCCCTATCAATTAATCGACTATGTTTTGCAGTATCTCCTCTCAAATACTTCGTTAATTCACTGTCTGAAAACTTCCTCACGATGCCATGTCAACGCTTCTTGAGCTGGGTAAAGTTCATTATGCTCAGGCAATAGTATCGACTTACCACGCAAGGTCGTTAGCAACCACTCTGTAGGTCCACGCTCTGACATAAGTTCTGAAACGATCACTTCATAGGTCTTCCCCAAGGAAATCAAGCCCACGTCAAAAGCCCAGTGATGTAGTTGACAGAGAGAAATCCCGTTCCGTACATCGTTATTTCCTGAAACCTTGAACGGAATGATGTGAGCAGCTTCCGTCACACTTTCTCCATCCATTGTAACAATACGTAATTGGCAAGCAGCACAAGTGTAATCGTATATTCTCATGATTGCTTGACGGAAACCTGCAGTCCGAATTGGATTATCTTCTTCTGTTGGTGTCAACGGTTGTAGAGATGAGAACGTTTGTTTAACTTGCTGCAGTAGTGCTTGTCTGTACTCATCAACCTGCTGTTTTTCAGTTATAAGACTCTCAATACCTGTTTTAAAATCTGTGAAATAGGTGTCTATAAGGGTTTGGCGGATTACCTCTCGATCATGGGCATTAGTAAGTAAGAAAAAAAGTTCATCATCAAAACTCGCAGACGCGATCACCTCACGAATACGAGAAGCCGTTTTAAGTTGAGAGGCAACGCTTAATGCTGTTTCATATCCAGAATTTGCGTGGAGGTGCCAGAATCCCTCGCTTTTTAAGTGGAAAAATGGCATGGCGATGTTAGGTTTCCGATCTGTTACTTTAGTCCAATATTTCAGGAAAGCCTCCGCCAAATCAGGGGAAAGGACGATTCTGTTTTCAGGAATCTGTCCTTGTTCAATTAGTTCAATAATTGCTAACAATAAAAGGGGTTTATTAGGTGCTGCACCGCGTGCTCTGTCTATTCGCAATCTTTCCATTTTCTGGATGTATTTTTGTAGGATATTATTAGGCATCTTTCGCATCCCTTTGGAAGTTCATACGTGGGTGATTTTAGTCTGTAGTCTAATACCGTTACATGAAAATGTCAATTTTTTGTTTGGCAATTTTCCCAGAATGAAATTTTATGACCCAATTAAATTTTTCTTAACATTTCTGTCCAGATGTGTTATCCTAAATTAGACGATGAAGGTTAGATAACATTAAAACCGATTTGAAATTGCAGACAAGGAGGAATAAAGAATGAAAAGGCTATTTTGTTTTGCTTGTGTGCTGGTGCTAATTTTCACAGGGCACACATTTGCACAGGATGTCGCTGTTTTTTATGACGCGGCTGTTGAAAATGGAGGCGGCTTAGCCGTTCCAAACCCGAAGCAGTTGGCTGAGATGATCGTAGATGAACTGGAAGCGAAAAAGTTAACTGCTGAAATTGTGGATAGCGACGAGTTGGCTGAGTATATGAAGGCGAATCCAAAGGGGATCTACATCATCACGCAGGGGAATACCCCTGGCACCATATTTAAGAAGGAAGGCAAGAAAGACCTTGTCTATACATGGCTAAGAGAAGGCGGGATCGGCGGCTTCATCGGCGATTACGCGTTCTACTATTACTGGGATAAAGGTGCCCGTGTTACCGCTGCCGGTGCCGGACAGCAGAGCGTGTTTGGTGCCACAGTCACAAACGGCACAGTTTCGCAAGTTAGCCCGACGGATCTCGGTAAGGAGCTCATTCCTTCTCTCAAGAAGTGGAGTTCCAATCGTGCGTCAGGTCTCGCTGTTTTGAAAGGGAACGATTTTGAGTATGAAAGTTACGCCGACGACGGTGTAAACGCGGATCCAATCGCTTACCGCACGAAAGATATGGAGGGGTGGTTTATCAATTTCCATACCTCGTGTTGCGGAACAGCCATACCGCCGAATGATCAGATCGCTACGGAATACGCAGAACTCATTTCCAATCGTTTTGCGACTGCAAAAGCGGTGGATCCAAGTGGTAAGATTAGCGTTGTATGGGGACAACTCAAAAAATCATTACAGTAGCAATTCGTTATTGGAACTATCTGTTTACTTGTAGCCTCAATCTTTATATTGGGGCTACAATCAATTTGCACCAACGGAAACTGTGGTGACGGAATACTGACTGTTGACAGTTTAGACTATATACCATGCCACGAAAAATTATGTTCCACCCACTGTTAACTAACTTTAGCATGAAAGCAACAAAACATTGTGCAGTCTTGTGTCTTATTATTGGCTTGAGCGTCAGCCTGATTTCATGCGGTGGTGATGAAGCATCAGAGGATTTCATGGATTCGCAAACCTCTCCGGAGGCTTCTCACACCCCAATTGATGTTGAAGAGATGGTTTTGGTTCCGTCTGGAGAGGTTAGGCTCGGCACGGATAGCAAGACCGACTTGACGTTCGGAACAGAAGCCGACACGCGGACAGTGTTTGTCGCTGCGTTCTATATTGATAAGTACGAGGTTACAAACAAGCAGTACGCCGAATTCATCTCTGAGACTGGACACCGAAAACCGAAGTTTTGGGATGATCCGAGGCTGAACGCGCCAGATCAACCCGTTGTTGGTGTCAATTGGGAAGACGCTGAGGCTTACGCTGTATGGGCTGGTAAGCGGCTACCTACGGCAAGCGAATGGGAAAAGGCGGCGCGCGGCACAGACGGTAGGCTCTATCCGTGGGGTAATGATTATGACGCAGCGCGCGGCAATTTCGACGACGGTGGCAGTATGGACGGTAGCACCGACGGCTACGCTATGACATCAGCACCTATCGGAAATTTTACAAGCGGTATAAGTCCTTATGGATTACACGATATGGCAGGAAACGTATGGGAATGGGTAGTAGAGCAATATTCAAAACACCCAGAGACAATAAACGGGAAAATTTATGCAATCCGTGGTGGTTCGTGGACAAACGGGGCAGGAGACACAAGAACAACCGTCGCTTATATCTATCCCGCGCAGTGTAGCGATCACAGTAGTTCCGTTGGATTCCGCTGCGCAAAAAATCCTTAACTCAACTATGTCAAACATACTGAAACACACCATCTGTTACTTGATGTTGCTAATAGCGAGCCTCATCGGTTGTGGCAGCGATGAAGAAATACCTGTTGACGAAGAAGTGGAAGAGGAACAGGCTCTTCAAATTGATGAGGTCCCCGTAGTGGAATCGGAACCTCAACCAACACCCATAGTGGTGCCGGAAGGTATGGTGCATGTCCCCGCAGGTGAGTTTATAATGGGCAGCGATCCGGATGTCGATCCGATGACGGATGCCCTTGATGAACTCCCACAGCATAAGGTGTTCTTGGATGCCTACTTCATTGATAAACACGAGGTCTCCAACGCTGATTACACCAAATTTGTAGAAGTTACGGGACACAGAAACTCAATCTTCTGGGACAATCCAAAGTTCAATCATCCCGATCAACCTGTTGTAGGTGTGACGTGGGGCGATGCAGCCGCCTATGCAGAATGGGTTGGGAAACGTCTACCTACTGAAGCGGAATGGGAAAAGGCAGCACGTGGCACTGACGGACGTATCTGGCCCTGGGGCAATGAATTCGATCCGACCAAATGTAATTTTGATGATGAACGGAAGTTCGATGGACACCTTGACGGCTTCGCGATGGCAGCACCTGTGAAAAGTTTTGAACAAGGCGCGAGTCCGTATGGCGCACTCAACATGGTAGGAAATGTAGCAGAATGGGTCGCTGATTGGTTTGACGCGGAATACTATGCCGTCAGTCCTGCGGAAAACCCGAAGGGCCCCCCAACAAGCGGGATGGGAAAAAAATCGTGGCGGGGGGCAAGTTGGTTTGCCGGTTCAGAGCAGATGCGGTGCGCCTTTCGAGAATATGATGATATCGTTGCAAGTGGACAGATACTCGGATTCCGATGCGCGATGGATGCCCAAAAATAGAAATAGAATAAAACTTGTATCAGCTTTAGCACGCCAACCCATATCAAAAAACTAATTCTCAATTCGGAGATATCAACTTGACCATACGGCTTGTAACGCTCTGGATAATATTCAATAGTGTCTTATTTATCTTTGGGTGCGGCGAGGAAAAAACACCAGAAATAGCGGCACCTGAGCAAGAAGATGATATATTCACAGCGCGCGAGTGGAGTGTAATTCAACGTTTATCGCCATTGCCTGAGACACCGCCCCCCAACCCTACCAACCGTGGGGCTGATAACCCAGAAGCCGCACAGTTGGGACAGATGTTTTTTTTTGACACACGATTTTCAAAGGATGGGACGGTTGCTTGCGCAACATGCCATTCACCGTTTCACGGGTTCGCCGATGTTGAATCAACGTCATTAGGGGCAGGTAGAGGCACCAGAAATGCCCCAACACTCCTCAATGCTGCCTATAACCAATGGCAGTTTTGGGATGGTCGGGCGGATACCCTTTGGGCACAAGCGTTGAGTGCGCTTGAAGGTGAGGCGGAACAGGCAGGAACGCGACTCCAATATGCACATCTCATCCATCGGCACTACGCAGTGGATTATGAAAGAGTATTCGGGGCACTTCCCGAATTTGAGGATACAACACGCTTTCCGTCCGATGGCAAACCCGGTGACCCCACCTTTGATAATATGTCCGAAGCGGACCAACATGTCGTTAACACCATTTTCGCGAATATTGGTAAGGCAATTGAGGCTTATGAACGTCTCTTAATTAGCAGGAATGCCCCGTTTGATCAGTATGTCGCAGGCGATCAAGAGGCTATAACGCCTGAAGCCAAACGCGGATTAAAAACATTCATTGGTAAAGGTGTCTGTATCTTGTGTCACGATACACCAAGTTTCACAAACAATGAGTTTCATAATCTCGGTGTGCCACAAGGCGAATTGCCAGAAGACCTCGGGCGTTTTGCTGGAATCTCAGAACTTTTAGTGAACCCGTTTAACGGTGGCGGTATCTATAGCGACGATACTGCCGTTGCTTCGCGTATTTTAAACTTTCTGGAACCAATACCGCAACATAAAGGCGAATTCAAAACGCCAACCCTCCGCAATGTTGCACTAACGGCACCCTATTTTCATACCGGCGAATTTCCGACACTCGAATCGGTAATTGAATTTAATAATGCTGGTGGAGCCAGAGGCAATTTTGCTGGTCAACGGGAAGGGACGTTGGAACCGCTGCATCTCAGTGAAGAAGAAAAACGGGACTTGGTTGAATTTTTGAAGACATTGACAGGTGAATCACCACCAGCACATTTGTTAATTAAACCTAACCTTCCATAGAAACATTTTCAACCTTGTCAGAGCGAATTTGCCCTTCGATCCATGCTAACACAAACATTTAATTTTCCGTTGACGAAAAACCTCTAAATCCTTGAAAGCATCCGTCCGGTAGGGGCGGTTTCCCAATCGTTATTTCTTTAATGAAAACAGAGAAAAACCGAATGGCTCCATCATACCAAAAAATAATTTGACAAACAGGTGGAAATTGAATAGAATTTATACAGCTGATATTTCTCAAAACATTGTTTGATTCAATAGTTATAGGTATTCTTGTGGGTT
>JAPPBX010000089.1 GCA_026702755.1 Candidatus Poribacteria bacterium
ACCTAAGGATACCAGATTTTAGATCAACTATCAAGATAATTGTGACAGACTAGTAGTAGCGTTTGAGGAATAAGATAGGTTCTGAAATTAACCCTTTACAACACCGATAGGACGGAGGCGTGCGACGCGGCGGGAGAGTCCGGCTTTGTCAACAACGCGGACGACTTCGTCAACATCTTTGTAAGCCTCAGGGACCTCTTCTTGAAGGGTACGTCTACCTTCTGCGCGGACGTAGATGCCTTGTGCCTCCAAATCTTTCTGGATAGAACGTCCCTTCGTTAATGCGATTGCTTTCCGCCGTGAGAGCACTCTGCCAGCACCGTGACAAGTTGTGCCCCATGTCTCTGCCATCGCTCCCGGATTACCAACAAGTACGTAAGAGGCGGTCCCCATATCACCGGGAATCAGCACGGGTTGCCCGACTTTCTGGTATTTATCGGGGATCTCGGGGTGCCCCGCTGGAAACGCACGTGTCGCGCCTTTGCGATGGATAAATAACTCACGTTCCTTGCCATCAACGGTGTGTTTCTCGAATTTTCCGATGTTATGCGCCACGTCGTAGACGAGTTCCAAGCCGAGTTCATCTTCAGTCGTCTCAAAAAACTGCATGAAGGTCTGACGGACGAGGTGCATGATACACTGCCGATTGTTCCATGCATAGTTCGCACTACATGCCATCGCGGTGATGTAATCCTGTCCCTCCGGTGAGTTGATCGGCGCGGAGGCGAGTTGCCGGTCAGGAAGATTTATGCCGTATCTTTCGGCAACCTTGACCCAACTCTTGACGTGCTCATCACAGATTTGATAACCGAAACCGCGTGAGCCGGTATGAATCATGACACAGATGTTGCCTTCACTTAATCCCATCGCATCAGCGGCTTCTCTGTAAAAAATGCGGTCAACGGCTTGAACTTCAAGAAAATGATTGCCTGAACCGAGTGTCCCGAGTTGGTTCTTGCCGCGTTCTAAAGCGCGTTGGCTCGCTGCATCAGCGTTGGCGTGTTGGAGGAAACCTGTCGCCTCGGTGAAGTTAAGGTCGGTTGGGTGTCCGTATTCCCGATCAATTGCCCACTGCGCTCCCTTTTCCAGCATCCGTCGCTCTTCTTGAACAGTAAGCCGAATCGTACCACTGGAGCCGACACCGCATGGAACGTTCTCAAATAACTTGGCGACGAGTGCTTTCCGTTTTCCCTCCAGCTGCGAGACATCAAGATTGGTCCGGATGAGGCGGACACCGCAGTTGATGTCGTATCCGATGCCACCCGGAGAGACCACGCCATCTGCTTTCGGATCGGTCGCAGCGACCCCGCCGATAACGAAGCCGTAGCCCCAGTGTAAATCGGGCATTGCGAGCGAGTGCTTGACAATGCCGGGGAGATGCGCGACGTTTGCGACCTGTTGCAACGCTTCATCGCTCTTGGCGTGTTCGAGGAGTTTCTCGTTGGCGTAGACTATGCCATCTACACGCATGCCTTTCATGTAACTTTTCGGGATGCGCCAGCGGTATTCGTCGATTTTTTGGAGTGTTATGTTTTGCGCCATGATAAACCAAGCAGACACAAGGACTGCTTCACCTCAAAAGTTTCAAAGTGCCTGTAAATCTGGCAATTCTACCCATTTGCGGGTCTGCCACGATTCCATACCCTTTTCTGCCAATTGCACACCCTTTGCACCCGCGAGTAGCGTCCATGGGAACGGCTCATCGGCGACGACGTGTCGGAGGAACAATTCCCATTGCGCTCTGAATGCGTTCTCATACTCTTCCTGCTCAGGGACTTTGAGCCAACCGTCAAAGAATTTGATGGGTTGTTCGATGTCGGGATTCCAGACAGGACGCGGGGTGCCAGAGAGCGGTTGAATCCAGCAATCTCTCAAACCTACAACAGCGGATCCGTTCAAACCGTCTACGTGTATCGTCAGCAGATCGTCACGACGGACCCTGACTGCCCACGATGAGTTGAAGTGTGCAATAATACCGTTCTCCAATTCAAACGTTGCATAGGCAGCATCTTCAGCCGTACACTCGTAAGGTTCGCCCTCTTCGTCCCACCGTTTCGGTAGATGCGTGGCAGCGATACAAGAAACGCCTTTCACCGCGCCGAAAAGATTGTCAATGACGTATCGCCAATGGCTGAACATATCAAGGATAATACCACCGCCATCTTCAACACGGTAGTTCCAAGAGGGACGTTGTGTTGGGATCGCATCGCCTTGGAAGACCCAATAGCCAAACTCACCACGGACGGCGATAATCCTTCCGAAAAAGTCTGCATCTATCAAACGTTTCAGTTTCTGAATGCCGGGTAACCAGAGTTTGTCCTGAACAACACCGTTTTTGAGTCCTGCCTTCGCTGCTTGCTCATAGAGACGATACGCATCCGCAGTCGTGGTAGCGGTCGGTTTTTCACAATAGATGTGTTTGCCAGCGGATATTGCAGCTTCCACCGCGTCAACCCGATGGGACGTAACCTGTGCGTCGAAATAGACGCTATAAGCGTCGTCGGCGAGGGCAGCGTCGAGATCCGTGCTCCACTTCTCGACACCGGTGGTTTCGGAGAGTTTCTCTAATTTTGCTGGATTTCTGCCGACGAGAAATGGATCAGGTATGATGACTTCGCCGTCACCAATCGGGATGCCCCCCTCTTCTGCAATTGCTAAGATAGAGCGGATGAGGTGTTGGTTTGTTCCCATCCTGCCGGTGACACCGTTCATGATGATACCGACGCGATGTGTCTTTTGGGTATGATTGGTCATGTATAATCCTTTGGTTGTCAGCCGTCAGCCATCGGCCATCGGTTAAGAGGTTTCATGGAACAATTTACCATTCTTTGGAACGCTCCAAACATCCGAAAATGTTACAAATCGCTCTTAACTTTGACCAACAACTCGTCTACAGATACTTTTGCGAAGGCGCGAGTTGTTGGTCAAAACTGACAGCCGACGGCTGATAGCCATTCTCAAGGTTTATCAGTGCATTGGGGTGCTGCGCCTTCCGGGAGTGGTGGTGCCTCGACACCGGCTTTCGGGAGTGTGCCAGCGAGTTCCTGTTTCCAATGCGCCACATCGCCCGCGGGTCCATAGCAGTAGACCATTTTCATCGGTGTGTCGCTAGTGTTTGTTAACTGGTGGAAGACCCACGACGGAATAAAAACGGTCTGCCCCGTGGACAGCACTTGACGCTCCTCACCGAGGCACATTTCGCCTTCGCCTTCAACGATGAAGTAAATCTCTTCCTGTTCGTGGTTGTGCCACGGCACTTGTCCACCGTTTGGCTCTAAGACGACGAACCCCATACAGAATTCACCTATTTGGATCGGGGACGCGCCACCGACGAGATTTTTGGTGCGTCTACGGGCAGGATAGGTGCGCCCTTCAATTTCATTTAAATCTGCGATTAGCATTGTGTGTTTTCCTTTCCAATGCTGACGGCACAGGGACTGTGCCTGCTACTTTGCACTACTCAAAAAGTTCTGCCACTTGACAAGAAAATCCTTCAACGACATTTTCACCGGTGAGGGTGTCATCCCGCGTGAGCAGCGTGATGTCTGTTTCCGAACGATAGACCGTTACTGTCTTGGAAAGAGGCTTAAGAACCCATACCAATTGTGTTCCTGCCTCAAGATAGGTAAACGCTTTTTCCTCAACTCGGTGTGATGCATCCGTCGGAGAAACTACCTCAATAGCAAGGTCTGGTGGAATTGGGAAAACTTTACTCAGATCAGCAGGAATGTGGTCTGTTGAGAGGAAAGCAATATCTGGTACCAACACGCGCTCGCCAACGCTAAAGCCTGTCTCTGACACATAAATATCCCCTAATCGATTTTCGCGAACGTACAAGCCTAACGGCAAAATAAGGTTCACACTAATCCTACCATGTTCTCCTGATGTCGGCGGCATCGGCACTAATTCTCCTCTAACGTATTCATACCCTTCTAAATCGCTTTCAAGGAATTCTTCTAAGGTCATCTTGGCAATCTCAGGAGGGAGAAGTTCTTCCTGCAAGAATTGGTCGCCTGCTTGTGTATTCATTTTCTTTTCTCCTATAGCGAGCAGCGCAATAATTGAGGCACAAATTGCCATCCCAATTACAATCTTGTTCCGTCGGATTACACCTTCTTCCCGATTCGGTTTCATTTTGGTTTAATCCATTGCAGAGTCGCATGGTAGGCGCGCCCATAAAGCGCGCCTACCTTGCAATACTTTAAGCGTCAGCCTCAATGACTGCTTGTGCTGCAGCGAGACGAGCGATCGGTACACGGAACGGGGAACAGGATACGTAATCAAATTCTAATCCGTAGCAGAACTTCACAGAATTCGGTTCGCCACCATGCTCACCACAGATACCGACTTTCAGACCGGGACGTGTTGCTCGCCCTTTTTCAGCACCGATTCGTAAGAGACTACCGACCCCATCTTGATCGAGAACTTGGAACGGATCGTATTCAAGCACACCGTTTCTGACGTAGTCATCAAGGAATTTCGCTGCGTCGTCACGGCTCATCCCAAATGTTGTCTGGGTGAGGTCGTTGGTGCCGTAGGAGAAAAACTCGGCTTCAGCAGCGATTTTGTCAGCGGTAAGTGCTGCGCGTGGTAACTCAATCATTGTACCGACGAGATACTCAACCCGAGTCCCGCTCTCTGCAAAAACGGCTTCCGCTGTGTCAACAACGACTTTGCGTTGCAAAGATAATTCGTTGATATGCCCAACGAGCGGAATCATAATCTCTGGCAAAACTGTGATGCCGCGTTTCGAGACATCAACAGCGGCTTCAAAGATTGCACGCGCTTGCATCTCGGTTATCTCTGGATAGACGATACCGAGTCTACAGCCACGATGTCCAAGCATCGGGTTGAACTCGTGCAATTCCTCAACGCGCTCGCGAAGTTTTTGCGGTTCAATACCGATTCGCTCTGCGAGCTCAAGGATCTCAGCTTCACTTTTCGGCAAAAACTCATGGAGCGGTGGATCGAGGGTACGGATGGTAACTGGATAGCCTGCCATCGCCTCAAAGATACCGATGAAATCTGAACGCTGATGTGGTAACAATTTCACCAACGCTGCTTCTCGCTCCGCTGTATCATCAGCGAGAATCATCTCACGGATAGCATCAATTCCTGTGCCAAAGAACATGTGCTCGGTACGGCAAAGCCCGATCCCTTCTGCGCCAAATTGTCTGGCATTTTTTGCGTCTTCGGGTGTATCCGCATTCGTGCGAACCCCTAAGGATCGCACCTCATCTGCCCATTCCATGAGCGTTCCGAATTGTCCACTCAATTCGGGTTGGATCAGTGCTACCTGTCCATCAAGCACATCACCTGTAGATCCGTTAAGCGTGATATAATCGCCTTCAGTGTAGCGTTTCCCCTCTGCGTAAAATTCCAATGCTTCTTCATTGATAAACAGAGCAGAACATCCTGCGACACAGCATTTTCCCATGCCTCGTGCGACAACAGCGGCGTGGCTTGTCATCCCGCCACGTGCGGTGAGTATCCCCTCTGCGGCATCCATACCACCAATATCTTCCGGTGATGTTTCAGTACGAACGAGGATAACCTTCTCTCCTGCGGCTGCGTGTTCTTCAGCGTGAAGTGCAGTAAAGACCACCTTGCCAACAGCTGCGCCCGGAGAGGCTGGCAAACCTTGCGCGATAACTTCAACGTCAGCCGCCGGGTCAACGCTCGGATGCAGCAGTTGATCCAAGTCGTTAGCAGGAACGCGTGTCAAAGCGGTCGGCTTATCGATTAAACCTTCCTCAACCATTTCAACAGCGATACGAACGGCAGCTTGACCGGTGCGTTTTCCGTTACGGGTCTGGAGCATGTAGAGTTTGCTATCCTGAATAGTAAACTCCACGTCTTGCATGTCCGTGTAGTGTTTCTCAAGTCTCAATCCGATATCGACCAATTCATTATACGCCTCGGGCAAAATGTTTCTCAATTCGGCGACGGGAAGGGGCGTACGGATGCCAGCGACCACGTCTTCACCTTGCGCGTTAATGAGGAATTCGCCGTAAAATTGGTTCGCGCCAGTCGATGGGTTACGAGTGAAGGCGACTCCTGATCCGGAGGTTCCACCCATATTGCCGAACACCATGGCTTGGACATTGACAGCGGTACGTCCGAGTTCTTCGGAAATATCGTTAAGACGACGATAGGTAATAGCCCGCGGGTTGCCAGAGGATTCAAAAACGGCATCGCGTGCCATGTCTAACTGCTGACGGGGTTCATCAGGGAAATCATTTCCTGTGCGCTGTTTGACTGCCCTCTTGAATTCATGGACGAGTGCCGATAAATCGTCGGCTTCTAATTCGGTATCTAATGTAACACCTTTTGACTTTTTCTTTTCTTCAAGTAAATGCTCAAACTCGTCATGATCAACATTGAGGACCACATTTCCGAACATTTGAATGAAGCGACGGTATGAATCGTAAGCAAAACGTTCATTTTCGGATTTAGCGATAAGTCCCTTAATCGCGTCGTCATTCAAGCCGAGATTGAGAATCGTGTCCATCATACCTGGCATTGAGACTGCGGCACCAGAACGGACAGAAAGGAGCAGTGGGTTTTCGGTATCACCGAATTTTGCGCCGAGGGCGTTTTCTAATTTTTCTAGATTCTCGTCAATCTGTTCGTCAAGCCCTGCGGGATACTGTTTGTCATTTTCATAGTATAATTTGCAAACTTCAGTGGAGATAGTGAACCCCGGCGGCACGGGAACACCAAGGTTGCTCATCTCGGCGAGATTCGCCCCTTTTCCGCCAAGCAGCGTTCGCATTGTGGCATCACCGTCGCTTTCACCGGCTCCAAAGAAGTAAACATACTTCGGTTGTGGCATCAAAAGCCTCCTGTTATTGGTTGTCAGTACGATTTTCTACGAAAATCTTTCAGTTTTCAGTACTCAGTACTCGGTTTTCAGTTAAAAGATGCTATGGTTAATCAGATGTCTCTTTCTCTTTAACCATCAACTCGCCTCCGTTATAAATGTCAAGGCACGAGTTGATGGTTAAAACTGATAACCGACAACTGACAACTATTTAGATTGAATAAATTGTTCGACTTGCTTCGTCAAATTCGGGTTTAAATGGATCTGTCGATAGATAAAGGATCTGGTACGGCTCATAAAGTTGTATATAACTCCAATTGACCCCGCACAAAACCTTTCCTTCGTTGACTTTCTTTATAAATTTACCTCGGAACTTAGCGCGCGTGCGTTCAGGTGGGAATTGTTCAGCGTGCCGAATCTGCTCATCCTTGACAATCCGTTCAATCTCCGCCCGGCTCTCAAGGGTATAGTAGAGGCTTTCCTCCTGACGCACATTGTGGTACTTTAAATCGAGGTGCTTCACCTGTGGTGCATCCCACTCAAGCCCACGTTTCGTCAGATAAGTTTGCAGCCATTTCCACTTAATGACCCAGTCTAACTCCCGGTCCAATTGCATCGGATCGCTTTCCAAGCAGGTAAGGACGTACTCCCAGCGCGCCATAACTTGGTTTGTTGTTGAATCAGATTCCGCTTGTTCGAGGTACCGCTTGGCGCACTCTAAGTACTGCCACTGTAGTTCAACGGCGGAGAGTCGCTTTCCATTCTGGAGTTCAATCTGGTGTGTACATGTGGTATCATCAGAGATCGCTTGGATGGCTTTGACGGGATCGCGGAGTGCGAACCGTTGCTGAATGAAGTTGTCTTCAATCATACGGAGGATAATACCGGTTGTACCTACCTTCAAAAACGTCGAAAATTCGGACATATTGGAATCCCCGACGATAACATGTAAACGTCTGTACTTCTCACGGTCAGCATGCGGTTCATCGCGTGTGTTGATAATCCCACGTGCTGTCGTCGTGCCGATAGAAATTTCTTCTCGGATATGCTCAGCACGTTGCGAAATGGCATAATACCCGCGATGACTCGGCTTAATCTTTCCTGCGCCTGCAAAGACTTGGCGAGTGACAAAGAAAGGAATCAATTGCCCTGCCAACTGACGGAAGTCAACATGCCGCTCCATTAGGTAGTTCTCGTGGCAGCCATAAGTATTTCCGGGGGTATCCAAGTTATTTTTAAAAATAGAAATCTTTCCATAGAACCCATCATTGCGCATGCGCCGTTCCGCAGTACTGGCGAGACGCGTAATAATACGCTCGCCTGCTTTATCATGGGCAACCAGTTCGGCAACATCATCACATTCTGGGGTCGCGTATTCCGGATGGCACCCAATGTCTTGGTAAAATCTCGCACCGTTTTCAAGGAAAACATCAGGGTACATTCTCCCTGCAACAATTTCACGGAAGAGGTACATCACAACATTCTGAACAGTGAGTGTCTTTCGACGCGGGACATCTGGTGTCCAAATAATTCCAAATTCAGTTTCTAACCCATAAATTCTGCGCTTCATCGGCTACCCCTTCACAAACATTTCTTCTGTTGAAAGTTTGCCCCTAACTACCAAGTATAATTAAGAGATTAGGACAACAAGGTTGTAACTTCGTCAGTCGAAAGCCGTCTAAATTTTCGCCGCGCGGTGGTTTGTTCAAGACACGCCACTTCTATCGTTTCGGGTGTGATTTCATAATCATCTTCTGCATCCGCTTCAACGGTTTGAAAGGCTTCTGTTACCAGTTGAAGTGCCGCCGCGATCTCCAATTCATCTGAATAATTCCGTTCGAGAATTTCTGTTATTGTTGTGGCGCGCCCACCGATAACAGCGTATTTCTCCTCTTCTGAATAGATGCCATCAAACGCAATGTGATAAATTTGATTTCTCTGTAATCCCGCACTCGTTGAAGCATCAGTCGTCCCTATCTCACACACAAGGAGTTCAATCTCTAAAGGTTTCGCGTCCCACGCTTGCGCGACCGCTCCCATGTGCTGTGAATAGAGATTCGTCAACCACTTTGCCGTTACATCTTCTCGATAGTAGCGAAAGCCTTTAATCTCGGATTCACGAATGCCAGCGACGCGTAGTGCCTCATATTCCGCAACTCTGCCCGCCGCTGCGAGGGCAATCCTATCGTAAATTTCGGAAACCTTAAAGGTAGTTTTGCGCGGGTTCTCAGCGACCATCAGTAGTCCATCTCGATACTCTAAGACGACGACCTCTTTCGCCTGCGTGATGCCGCGACGGACGAAATCCTCTTTATCCTGACGAATTTGTTCCGGTGAAACATAATAGGGTGTGGACATATCTGTATTTTAGTTCTCGGTTATCAGTTCTCGGTCTTCAGAAAGAAAAACACGCGTCTATTGACAGCCAGTGCCTGAAAACTATGTTTTGGTCTCCCTGACAACCAAAGACTGAAAACCATTCCTCTATAGGCGCGATATAAGATCGCGATATAACGACTCAACAGTCGCCTGAGGAATCTCGGCGACTCCTTCTTCAGCAATCATGTAAAGCGTTGGAAAGATTTTTCGGATAAGATCAGGACCGCCCGTTGCGATATCCTCATCAGCGGCATCCCAGAGAGCTTCTGCCACAATCTCCAAGGCTTCCTGACGGGTGATCTCTGGCGTGTGTCGTTTTTTAAGGGTTGTGCGGGCATCCTTACCGCCGGAGCCGATCGCGTAATAGTCGTCTTCCTCATAACGCCCCCCAACAGCATCATATTTGAAAATTCTACCACGCTGTCGTTTTAAGTCATAACCGGCAAAGAGGGGCAAGACAATTAAGCCCTGCATGGCAAACCCAAGGTTGGAGCGCACCAAGTGTGAGAGGAAATTCGCTTGTCCTTCAAGGCTAAGGCTAACCCCTTCTGTCTTTTCGTAAAATTCGACTTCAACTTGAAAGAGTTTTGCCATTTCAATGCAGGGACCAGCAGCACCCGCGACAGCAATCGCCGAGTGCCGATCAACTGGATAAACCTTTTGGATTCGCCGCTCGCCGACTTGATAGCCTTCTGTTGCTTGTCGGTCACCCGCCATGATGACCCCGCCATCGTAGACAACCGCCAAAACGGTTGTGCCCTCGTAAGGACGGAGTGCGGACTCTGCTGTGCGGCCACTTGAGGTTGAATCCGGTGAATTGAGCGTCGCCAATAATTCGGGGTGACGACGCTTGAGGATTTGAAAGAAGTTGGAGGTGCCGTAATCATCAAGTTCAAGCACTCCTACTGCCCTCCGCGTTGAATATAATTTTCGACAAATTCTTGTGAATCCTCTTCCAAAATTTCATCGATTTCATCAAGGAGTGTGTCCAAATCCTCGACGAATTCCTCGTCCATTTCGCCGGTTTCAACATTAGGTTGAATCTCTTCGGTTTCCTCAATATCGCGCTTGATGTGTTCCTGTTGCTTTTCGGTCGACATTGTTCTCTCCTTTTATAGTTATCGGTTGTCAGTTATAAGTTGTCAGTCAGAGTGATGCTGTGGTAGGTACAACAAAAGCAACTGCCACAAGAAAGTAACTGGAAACTGACGACTAATAACTGATAACTATTCTGATGCGTTGCCTCGGATCTCCTTAACGAGTTCTTCTGCTGTACAGTTGTTCAGTAACTCACCTACGATCTTTTGTGTACCGAAGTGCGGGCGATCCATCATAATTTTGTCAAGTCCGCCCGATTTACCAATAAAAATCATTGAGTTCCAACTGGCACTATAAATGTGCTTTGGAAACTTTCGTAAACAGGTACCGCGAAAATATGCACGGGTGTCCACAGGTGG
This sequence comes from Candidatus Poribacteria bacterium, assembly GCA_026702755.1. NCBI lineage: Bacteria > Candidatus Poribacteria > Candidatus Poribacteria bacterium. The sequence continues at coordinate 10,660 of JAPPBX010000089.1, forward strand.
ATAGTGCATCGCATGTACAATCTCTTTACGGTCAAGCAAGCGTTTGACGTGTCCGTTTTTCAACAATCTAATATAAAGTCCTTTGTCCGGACGTATATCATGGTACTGCAGATCAAGCATCTGCACATGCGAATCATCCCACTTGTATCCGTGTCGTTTCCGATATGCATCTATTAACTTCTTCTTGATAACCCAATCCAAGTGTTGACTCAACCGCATGGGGTCAATTTCCAAGTTCTCAAGGACGTATTGCCATTTTTCAAGGACATCCTCAACAACAGGTGTCCGTTCTTCGGGTGCGAGATGTTTTTGCGCGAGTTTGAGGTACGCCCGCTGCACTTCTATTGGTGTCCACTCCTGCCCATCTGCAAGTTCTATCTGTTCTCGGCATGAGAGATCTCGCGAGACATCTTTTATTGCAGCGACCGGATCCTTTAAACTGAATTTTTTGCCAATCACCCCTTTCTCAATTAACTGGAGCACAATAGAGGTAATACCCGCCTTGAGATAGATGCTTAACTCAGACATATTAGAGTCGCCAACGATGACATGCAAGCGTCGATAGAGTTTGTCATCAGCATGGGGTTCATCGCGCGTATTAATCAGTGGACGATTCACCATAGTGCTGAGTCCTACCTCTTTTTCAAAGAAATCGGCACGCTGGGAGATTTGATAATCCGCTTCGTCGCTCCCGTTCTCCGCCCCAACTTTCCCGCTCCCTGTGATAATAATACGTGTAACAAGGAAGGGTATCAACCCATCAACGATTGCATCAAACGGTACTTTGCGCGACATGAGGTAATTTTCATGAGAACCGTAGCTATGCCCCTTGTAATCGGTATTATTTTTATAGATGATAATTTCTTGGTTGTCAAGCAGAAGACGTTCAGCTGTGATCCTGCTGACTTCTAATATTAATTCACCCGCCTTTTCGTATAGGAGCAGATCGCGTGCGTTCGCACACTCCGGCGTACAATATTCAGGGTGCGCGTGATCTACGTAGTAACGCCCTCCGTTTATCAAGATATCGTTAACAGCACTGTTCGTATCTGCCTCAGTAATGGTCGGCTCCGTTTCCGCAAGAAATCCGCGAGCGTCTACTAACGGACTCTCTTGGTCATAATCCCACGTGACGGAAGAAGTCGCACTTGGCGCATCTTCCCGGGAAGTTTTATAGGCATTAACCACCAAGGTAGAAGCAGCAACCGGATCTTGCTCACGTGCATTTTTGACTGAGATGCCATACTCAGTCTCTGTTCCCATTATTATTGGTATTTCCATCTTTTTATTGGTTATCAGCTTGCCTCACAGTGAGAGTTGTCAGTTATCGGTAAAAGAGGGTACTGGTAACAATCCTCGCAAATCTGAAGTACTCCAAACTGGGGTGAATTGTTACAAAAGAACCCCTGGACTAACAACTGAAAGGTTTTTCGTAGAAAAACCGTACTGATGACTGATAACTATTAGAGAAATGTACCGCCCCGGGCCACTCGGACATTCTGTGTCTTCTCCTGTGCGGGTTCATTAATCAAAGCACGGATATTGACAATTTTTTCACCTTTCCTGCCTGATATTTTTGCCCAATCATCAGGATTTGTGGTGTTCGGGAGGTCCTCATTTTCGTGGTATTCTTCTCGGATAGCGGCTTTAAGATCGTCAAGACACATCCCCTTGTGGGTACCATCAGAAGTAATAAAACGTTTGATCGCCGCTTTCTTTGCACGTGAAACGATGTTTTCGATCATTGCCCCGCTGACAAAATCTTTGAAGAAGAGGGTTTCCCGTTCGCCGCGGGCGTAAGTGACTTCAATAAACCGATTTTCGTCAGTAGTTGCGTACATTTCGTTTACAGCCTCATCAATGAACTGCTTCGCGATAGCCTCAGTATCCCCATTAAACTGCTGAAAAGTGGTTTCAGCGAAGGGGAGATCCGGTGTCAGATATATAGAGAAAATATCCTTAGCACCCTCTAAGTTAGGGCGGTCAATTTTAATCTTGACATCGAGTCTGCCGGGTCTTAAAACAGCAGGATCAAGGAGGTCTTGCCGGTTACTGGCACCAATGACGATGACATCCCGGAGGTTCTCAACGCCATCAATCTCGGAGAGGAACTGCGGGACAAGCGTTGATTCCATATCCGATGAGATTCCCATGCCTCTGGAGCGGAAGAGGGAATCCATTTCATCGAAGAAAATGATAACGGGAAATCCTTCTCTCGATTTATCGCGCGCTTTCTGGAAGACTTCACGGATTTTACGCTCAGTTTCGCCAACGTATTTATTTAGAAGTTCTGGTCCCTTAATATTAATGAAATATCCGCGTACGTCATCTCTGCCGGTCTCTTTACGGACTCGCTCAGCGATACTGCTGGCGACTGCTCGGGCTATTAAGGTTTTACCACACCCCGGAGGACCGTAGAGGAGAACACCTTTGGGGGGTGAGAGGTTAAATTCCTTATATTCGTTCGGGTAAAGATATGGCAGTTCAACAGCATCGCGAATCGCCTCTATCTGTGTATCAAGTCCACCAATGTCAGCATAGCCGATATCCGGCACTTCTTCAAGTAACAGATCCTCGACCTCCCGTTTCGGGAGTTTTTCCATGAGCATACTGGTCGCGTGATTGAGAAGGACGTTATCTCCGGTCTTCAGCGTTTCGTCTTGGAGCGGTTCAGCTATCCTGACGACACGCTCTTCATCAGTACGGAGGCTTATAATAGCAAGTTCATCGGCAATGCGCTCTTTGATTTTGACAACATCTCCATGCCGCTCAGGTGCTTTAATATCAACGACGTTCATCCCGCTATTGACAATAACCTCTTGCCCAACCTCTATATTTTTCTCTTTGAGTGCTGGATCAAGATTGACGCGCCATTTCCTACCACTAACATCAATGTCGACAGTGCCATCTTCGTTTGAGGCGAGGAAGACTCCATAATTATTGGGCGGTGCACTGAGCTGGTCGACCTTTTCCTTGAGGATCTCCAGTTTCTCTTTCGCCTCTTGCAGGGTGCTGGTGAGTTTCTTGTTGCGCCGGTGTGCCGTCATCAACTCACGTTGCATTTCATAGAGCCGAATTTCAAGGTCCTTGACATATACAGCACCCTGTTGCTGCCGCATGCCTTCGAGTTCACCTTCCAGCATGTCAATGGTTCCTTGGAGCGTACGAATTTGCTGCTCATAGGAGACAGCGTCGTACGCCTCTTGCTCCTCAAAGGGATCCTTGGAATTTCCTCTTTTGATACCCATACGTGAAGTTCTCTCTTTCCAAAACGATTTTTCAGACCCACCCACAAGGGTAAAAGTCAGGTACGCGGATAATCGGACTCGGTTGGGTTTCATATCTAAACCCAACACCTTTATTTAGAGTATAACACGCTGAAAAAATTGTGTCAAGAAAAAGTCTACGCTTGACAAACTTTGCGTATCGCATGAACAAATGCTACAATCGCCGCTTGATTCTTCCCCAAGTGGTGGCGAGTTTGTCTGAGGCGGAAACTGCTTGCGGTTTTCCAGCCGTTTCTCCCTCACCGTTTCCCATTTCAATATCATCGATATAAGCGGTCAGAGCAGTGGGGTGGTCCCAACCGAAGAAGATCCAGCTTAGACTTGGATTCACGCCGCCTTTGCCTCCTTCGCCCCTAAAACCGAAATCATCAACGACTTGTTCGTCATCAACAAAAAAATCATAAGTTTTCTTCTTAAAATCAAGCACGATTCGGAAATGATGCCATTCATCCAATTTTCCCTGCATCACCTTTTGTCCTGCATTGCCATCGAGTGCATTGATAGCGCCATCCGGCGAGATATTAAACACGGCAGCCCGCCCCATTTGATGGCATCTCCACCGATATAAAACAGCATTGTGCCTGCGCCCTTTTCCCGCTGCGTGAATAATGAAACGTACTGAATTCCATCGTGAGTACCGTCGAAGCTTCTGGAGACCATTGTGTTTTCTGTAACCAGAATGCTTTTGCCTGTGTCTCCGCGCTTCACCTCGCTGCCAATTTGACAAGTTTTTTGGTTCATTGCCGTTTTCCATTCATCTTGCCCAGCGAGATCACCATCTTTGAAGTTGTCAAAATCCTCACTGTACCACACGTCACAAAACGCATTGAACCCCAAAAACAAGAGTACGCAACTGAATGCCAAACTTCGCTTTAACATCATAAGCCTCCTGAAAGTTTTGTTATTATACCATTTCTAAAAGTTTATATTGCATTAACCACACTTTAGTGCACAGACTAACAGTCTATGCTACAAGGACACAGACTAACAGTCTATGCTACAAAGGAAACCCAAACTAAAAGTTTATGCTACAATTTCAATCAGAAATGGTATTATTATCAATGTGAGTTCAACTTAAGCATTTATAGTAGACTTTACAATTAACGACACACCGTCGATTGGTTCTTACAAAGCGCGCCTGCCAGAAGATTTCTACATAGTTTTATGTGCATATATTCAGAGAATGCTGTATAGCAAGGCACAGGTACCCCGCTATACAAGCAATATCTCATAAATGGACGCAAAGCGGAAAACCGGCAAACATTTTCGCATTATTCCGCGACTTCAACTGTTTCGTGGACATCACCTTCGTCTTCAGGAATCGCACCGGCGATAGCGTCCGGAGCTACACTGAGTGCTTCCCGTATTTTCGCCTCAATTTCCGCTGCGGCATCTGTGTTCTCTTCGAGATATTTCTTGGCATTCGTTCTGCCTTGCCCGATTCGCTCACCGTTGTAGGCGAACCAAGAACCGCTCTTCTGGATGAAGTCATTGTCCACAGCAATATCTAAGAGATTTCCTTCTTTAGAGATGCCCAGTCCGAAGGTAACGTCATATTCTCCCTCCTTGAAAGGCGGAGCCACCTTATTTTTGACCACTTTGAAACGTACACTGCTCCCAAGAATCTCATTACCATCTTTAATCTGAGTGCCGCGGCGGAGTTCCAACCGAATGGAGGCATGGAACTTGAGCGCAAGTCCACCGGGCGTTGTATCCGGATTACCGAACATGATCCCAATTTTCTGCCGAATCTGATTTGTAAAAATAACACACGTTTTGGATTTATTCGTAACACCGGACAGTTTCCGCAACGCTTTGGACATCAAGCGAGGCAGCAAGCCAACGTGTGCATCACCCATTTCGCCCTCAATTTCGGCTTGAGGCGTCAAGGCGGCTACAGAGTCAACAACGACCAAGTCAATTGCCCCGCTGCGGATCAGCGTTTCGACGATCTCTAACGCTTGTTCACCGGCATCGGGTTGCGCAATCAACAGGTTTTCCATATTGACCCCGATATTTCGAGCATAGGAGGTGTCAAGTGCGTGTTCAACATCAACGAACACTGCAGTGCCTCCCAATTTCTGTGCTTCAGCAACAATATGGAGTGCTAATGTGGTTTTTCCAGTGCCTTCATGTCCGAAAATTTCAATGATCCTGCCGCGTGGGACACCCCCCACACCGAGCGCGAGGTCCAGCGAGAGAGAACCCGTTGGGATTGCTTCAACAGGGACAACGTCGTTGTCTGTGAAGCGCATGATAGCACCTTTGCCGAATTCACGCTCTACCTGTGAGATTGCCTGATCAATAGCGTTCTGTTTCTGTTCATCTAACATATTCTAATGTTTCTCCTTTATTTTACTGCTAAAAGCGGGGTTTCGAGCATTATATTACGCGGAAAAATAACATAAACGCAAGGGCGTATAGACCGCTCCGCTCGGATGAAGTTGACTCTGCATGAGTGTGATTTCATTCACGCTCAGCGCTGCGTCATCAATCGTGTTATATTTACGTAGAATGTTCTTTAAAGGTTCAAGATTTATCGCGGTCCTGAGCCGTGCAAGTGTAAGATGCGGATGGAACCGATTGTCCGTCGGAAAACCGAGATGCGCTAATTCAAGGTTCACGGTTTTTGCGAGCTGTGAGACAATTGATGCGCCGTCTTTTACACCCACCCAAATGACACGCGGACGAGCAAGATTCGGGAACGCGCCAATACCACCGAACTCGATAGAAAATGGCGAATGCGTATCCGCCACACGCTGAATCACTTCACTTACTACATCAATTTTTTCAGGGCGAACATCACCGAGAAATTTCAAGGTGAGATGAAAATTTCCGGGCTTTGTCCATGAGGCTCCCTTGCGAATGTGCGAATGGAGGTCTGTCTGCACCGGCTTCAGTAATTCTTGTATCGATGCTGGTATCTCAACTGCTACAAAACAGCGAACGACCGTGTCTTTGGTTATGTCCATCACGCACCTGCTTCTGGATCGTAACGCGTCGCATGAACCAAAGCGAACAAAGATTTGCGATTGTTAACGAGGAATTCGACACCAGATCCGACTGTGAGTACCAACGGAACATACATCATAAAATAGATGGGACCGCGGCTCTGCACAATCAACGTCGCGTTCAGATAATCTTGGAATGCCAGCAAAACTAAGGCGATTATGACGACAATTAGTTGCGAAGTCATCTTGTATTTTCCCCACTGACTTGCAGAGACGACTTGTCCATACTTTGCGATGAAAACAACCCGCAAAAGTGTAACAAGGACTTCACGACCAATGATGACGAGAACCATCCATAGCGGAATAAGTCCGCCATCAACACGCTTAAAAAGTGCCAAACAGAATAAAGAGGCACCGATTAACAACTTATCGGCAAGTGGGTCCATGAATTTCCCGAATCCAGTCACACCTTGCCTTCGGGCGATTTTGCCATCCAAATTATCCGTCAATGCAGCGACAGCAAAAATAGTGAGCGCGGACCGCATCATATTTGCCTGAAAGCAGAATATGAACGGGGGGATCAGAAAAAGCCGTAAAAGTGTTAGGAGGTTTGCCAACCGGAAAAGGGTACCAAAACCCATAATATGTTCTCGAAACATTAGGAACCATCTCACCCGTGGAGATAGTGCCTAATTTTCTGAGAGATCGATGACCTCGGCATCTTCAGGCACCACAAACTTGAAAAGGTCCGGTGCAAGTTTTTTATTTCGCTTAATCTCTAAGAACTTAACAATTACACTTTGACGAGTTCCGTCTTCAAACTCGGTCTTGTAACCAACTTGCACAGGGAGCCACTCGTCGGATTTTACCCAGATTTGAAGTGTCTCCTTCGCATTTGTGCTTACCATGCTGGCTTTGGGAGTCAACTCGATTTGATGTACACCTTTCGGATTCGCAAATTCGTCTGGGATAAGTGTCATATTATAGTTCTTTTGAACATCTTCAAGCGAGGCACCAATTCCCGGTAGCAATTCCCTGCGTTCCGGGTTGTTCCACTTCATTTTATTGACTTGGTTGAGTAGGGGTGTATATGTCCAGCCATACTCGCCATCCAAAATAGTGAGTTGGACGACTTTTGATGCATCCTTCCGATCAACATACTCCTTACGGAGCAGATTCGGTTTCCCAAATATAAACCGTCCACGAGCGACACTTCTCGTGTTAGCAAATAGTGTCGTCTCCTCAAAGTTCGCGCTGAAATTTTCAGACTTCTCATACGCTATCTTGAAATTCTGAAAGATTTCATCAACAGTTTGTGAAGACGCGTTGCCCACACATATCACTGAAAAGAGTATCACTGCTAACAGCAAATTTTGGAATTTCGCAGACCTACCCACCATAGTACTCCAATCGGTTTGTCGGATCATCAGCATCTCCTGTTTTGCCAAATTGGGTTTTGGAAAACTGATTTTTCACCTAATATTATACCTGTTTTATTTTTCGATGTCAATGCTTTTTTAGCAATTAGCAATCGGCTGTCGGCTGTCAGCCGTCAGAGGAATAGCCATCAGTTATCAGTTGTCAGCTGCCAGTAGATGCTGGTTCATGAAGACTCAGAATTGTCTGAATCAGGATTCACAGGATTTTAGGATTTGCAGGATTATAGATACAGATACTGTCAGATTGATACATAGAAACTTTTGATCACTAACCGCTGATGGCTGACGGCTGATCGCTAATTCGCCAACCGGGTCCAATCTGTAAGGATAACTTCAATATCGTTAGATTCGTCCAAAGCATACGCAACAAGACGCTCTAAAATTTCAGCAACAAGCGGTTCTCTGAATATCGCCTGAAACCAGTTTCCGAAAGTTTTAACATTATCTGGCGATTCACTACATACTGAGAAAACAACCCTGCAGAAATCGAGTCCTTCGTCTACCGATTTTTCGGTAATCTCAACGCCTTGTGGAAATCCCTCAAAGAGTTGCAGGAAATCCGCGATTAAGAGCGGGAACTCCTGATTGAGGTAAGATATCTCTGGTAGGATATCAAAATGGATTGCGTACTTATGGGTATACAGGGAACTTTGAGATTCTTTGCTTTGGGTTTGCATAGGCGGTTTACACGGAGCCCTTCAGTTGTCAGGGGTGTGGATCACGGATTGCTCTGATTATTCTGCTAAGGTGAGGTTTAAAACCTCGCCTGCAGTGAGTGATAAGGCGTTAACTTCCGCCGTTTTGTTGCTTTACTGACGGATCAGCATTTTTCGTGTTGATGTGAACTCGCTTGCGGTGAGGGTGTAGAAATAGATACCGCTGGCGACGGGTTCACCGAGGACGTTTTTACCATCCCAATAGGCGGCACGGGTTCGCGTTTGATAGATGCCTGCCGGTTGATGTCCGAGTGCTAACGTGCGAACCAATTCTCCCTTTATTGTATAGATACGTAGTGTAACTTCGGTAGGTTCGGCGAGTTGATACGGTATCCAAGTTTCCGGGTTGAACGGGTTTGGATAGTTTGCTAACAGTGCTGTTTCTTTTGGCATCAACGCTGTCAGCAGTTGCTCCAAGTTCGCGATTGCGCGTTGGAAGGCAAGGGATCCGTCATTCTGCGTCCGTAAGAGATCCAGCATCTGCTGAAGTGTTTCCGGTGTCAGACGTTCCGGCAACGCAACAAGGGCAGGTGCCGCAGCTCCCGCTGTCTCACCGAGGTGTGTCGCAACGAGGATGAGGTCTTCGATATTGACTATCCCGTCCCCATTGACATCAAGGCGCGGGTTCTCAGGCGAATTGGTACCGAGTGCCGTCGCTACCAAGACCAGATCGGTGGTATCTATTTTACCATCTTCGTTGACATCCCATGCGGGTATCGTCATGGCGGTCTCGGTTTTTAGGCGGATGCGGAATTCGGGTGAAGTCATGTGGATTGATTGGCCGTTGCTATCTCCGGCTTTGAGGCTTCGGAGTCGGACTGGGGTGCCCATCGCTTTTTTGAGCGTGAAGTTGATTGCGAGAAGTGTTCCGTCTCCATCTACGCCGCCGCTGGTGAGTCGTGCGGCACTTATCCCTGTGATTCTGCCGGTTGTGTTATCGATGGTGCCACTGCGGAAGTAGGTCTGTCCATCTCCCTGTTTGAGGAAGTTGCCTTCGGCGATGCTGTTTGCTTTTAGGATGGCTGGATCAAAGAGGATATCTGTCTGCCATCCTGCTAAGTCTTTCATACTTGCGGCATTGAGATGGATGACGAATTCGGTATCGGTTTGGAATTCTGTTGTGTCTGTGGTGAGAGAAAAGCGGGGTCCAGGTGGAAGGACAGTGTATTCGGCATCTGACGTGAACCCGAAAAATCCGCTCCAGCGGCCGGCTGAATTGTAAACGGCAACCAATAGGATGTTTACTCCTGTTTTTAGGGTGACAGGGGCCTGATCTTGATAATCGGAACTATAACGATCCACAAAGTTGTAGTGGACTAATTCGCCGTTGAGCCAGACTTTCACGGCATCGCTGCTGCCGATAAGCATTTTTGTTTGTTGTTCTCTGGGTGATTCCAAGGCGAGGAATCCGTAAGCGACGTGGTTCGCATGATCTATCAGCAACAAGTTGGTGTCGCGTCCCATGATTTCGAGATTACTATGATACGTGGGGGACACTTCTCCGATTGTCCAGACCCTGCTCCCGACTGGATTTCCTTCGGTTGTGCCATCCGTAGCGACCTTAAGTTCAGTTACTTCACCGTCACTGGCACGTGCGAGGAAATCCACGCCGGATCGTGCAGCCCTCGCGCCGCCAATATTGCCAGTAGAGACGATCATCCAAAGCCAGGATTTCGTTATTTTCGGCGCGCTGATGTCTATAAAATTTCCTGGATTCCCTTGCGCGTTTAACGTTATTATTTCGGGTAAACTCTCAAGGGGCGAGAAATCGGATATAGCGTTGTCCGTTAGGTTCAGTTTCTGTAGGTTTGTTAATCCTGAGAGCGGAGAGATGTCGGTAATTAGATTGTTATCTAACCTTAGCTCAATCAACTTTTTTAGATTTGAGAGGGGCGATATATCTGATATCAAGTTTCTTTCCAGATTAAGTTGTGTGAGCTGCGTCAGTTCTGCGAGTCTGGAGATGTCCGAGATTTTTGTACCAGTGATTTCTAAACGTCTGAGTGTTTTTATTCCTGTTAGCAAAGGCAGTGTTGATATGGTAGGATCATTACCGAATTCTATCCATTGGAGCCTCGGTAAGTTTGCTAAGGGTGAGAAATCGGTGACGCGTGTATTCAATGCAGCTATGCCTTCGAGACTAATCAGTCCGGCGAGGGGTGACACATCGGTCACTGGGTTTCCTGAGATACCGATGCCGTTCAACCTTTTGAGATTTTGGAGGGGGGAGAGGTCGGTTATCTGATTCTCTTCGAGCCCCATCCATTCTACGTTGAAGAGTTTAGCAAGTGGTGCTACGTCGGTTATTTGATTGCCACCGAGTTTGATGTCATTCAATCGGATGAGGTTTGTGAGGGGAGTTAGGTCGCTGATGGCGTTGTGCCGGAATTCTATGCGTTCGAGGTTGGTGGCGTATTCCAGGCCTGTTAGGTCTCGGATGCCGTTTTCATCTGCCTCAATCCGGTTTAATCTTTCCATATCTTCTGGGGTAATCGCGGCCCCATTTTCTTTTCCGAGCAGGCGTTCAATCACACTTCTCAAATTCGGGTCGGGTATACGGACGATTCCGCTCGGTGTGGGTTGAATTGGACGGACAGTGCTGGGTGTAGTCGTAACTGGGGTGTCCGGTGAATTTAGAGCTGTGATGATCTCCGAGAATCGTTGTGTCCACGCGTCCCGTTTCACATTCCCGCCGCTTGTCAGTCCTGTGAGACCGAGGTTTTGGAGGCTTGACTTCACACGGATTTGTGACAGGAAGTCCTCGGTTTGTAAGCCGACAGAGGCTGCAGCGTCGGGTGCCTCTAAAGCGTCTTGGAAGGCTTCATAGAAACGGTGAACAGGTTCAATGCCACCGAACACGCCACCGGTTTTCTCTAATGCGGTTTTATAGCGCGCGGTATCTTCGGCGAGCAGCGTGTCCATCTTGTCTTGTGTTACATACAGCAGCAGTGCATAGTCTTTATCGTAGAGTGGGTTCGCTGTCTGCTCAATAGCTGATCGGACTTGGTCGGTAAATGTTTTCATGCCTTTGGTGTGGCAACCGATACATGACAATCCGTTGCGAACGGCTGGGTCCTTTGCGGCAGGGTCGGAGACGATCTCGGTGGGTGCGACATCTATTCGGGTCCCTGATTTATCTGCGATATAGTATGCTTGTAAACCGTTTGGGAGATTGAAGATAACTTCGCCGCCGTCTCGTTCAAAAGAGAGTGGATGTGTGAAGATATTCTGTGCGTCTGTGCTGCCGGCGAAGTCGTGGCTTTTCCAATAGGCACCGTAGCGTGCGGTGTGTCGTTCTACGACGCGGTTGTGATTAGAGACACCTGAGTCATTTGTACCTGCGCGCCAGACGCGTCGTCCTGGGTCTCTCTGGAGATTTCGGTAGGCATCCACACCTAACTCCTGTTCAAGTTCGCGTTCTGTTTCGGGGAGTCGAAGGATGTTGTGATAGAGCGGTGGTAGCGAGGCGGTGGCGAGGAACCAATCCACATGTACGAACGGCACATCACAATCCATTGTCTGTTGGAGATTAGCGAGTTTCGCCCGGAGCCCGGCTTGTGTCTCTTCATCAAAGGCAATGGCGTAGGGGTAGACACCTTCGATCTGTGTCCACGCGTCTCGGAGGTCCCAGTCGTAGTTGCGTAGGTCGATGTAGAAGATGGTCTCGGTGTCATCGATCGGGTGTGGGTTGTGTATGTCAAACCCCCAGGAGAGGCTATTGACGAGTTTCGCGAGTGCGATTTTATAGGCGTTGCGCGCTTCGGGACTTTTACCAGCGTTATAGAGATGCGTCATCGTGAAGTAGCGCGCGAAGGGTTGGTCGAAGGGGTTGAGTGTCTGGATGTGTTGTTGCATTGCGGTGAACATGGCATCTGTGGGGATGAATGTCACGTCGTATTGTGTTTCCCAGCTGGGTGCGCCTGCTGCGATCCAGTCGCTAATAACCCGAAGGGATGCGTCATCGAGTGGGTCTCGTCCGAGTGGCATGCGTTTTGTATTATCGGCTGTGACGAGGCGTGCATATAGGTTAGAGTTGAGCGGTTGCCCTGGAATGACGGCTCCGGTGTCTACTAATCCTGAAGCGGAGTCAATAACGAGGTTCTCCGTGAAGGTACCGTGGGGGCCATGGCAATCGAGGCATTTGGTTTGCAAGATGAGATATGCCTGTTGTGCGAGCTCCTGTTGTGCGGATGCTGTGTGTATAAATCCGAGTGCGATAATTGTTAAGAAAATGCGGTAGAAGTATTTGCTCTGGTTCATAGTTATTTGCTCCTTAAATGCTTCATGGCAAAATGTCATTTTCTCCATAAACATAGGTCGTCTTTATCGATTAACCCAACCTACAGAACTACAGTAGGTCCCCCTTCCCCGTAACGGTTCGTATGGAAACCTCGGTTTTCAGTTACAAACCCCGACTGCAAAAGGTTTTACGTTTGTCCTGATAGTATTATTTCATGATTAGCATTTTTCGGGTGGCGTTAAAATCGCCTGCCGTGAGTGTGTAGAAATAGACACCGCTGGCGACGGGTTCACCCAAGGCGTTTTTACCATCCCAATAGGCGGCACGGTTGCGGGTTTGGTAGATGCCAGCAGCTTGATACCCTAACGCCAACCTTCGCACCAGAACTCCGTTCACAGCATGAATAGTCAAGGTGACATCGGCAGGTTCGACGAGTTGATATGGTATCCACGTCTCTGGATTGAACGGGTTCGGATAGTTAGGTAGCAACGCGGTTTCTTCAGGTGCCAGTACTGTTAGCAGTTTCTGAAGGTTCGCGATCCCTTTTTGGAATGCGTAGGAGCCGTCGTTTTCAGCCTGTGCTTGGGCGATCCATACCTGTAGGACAGTTGGCGAAATTCGGTTTTGGGTTAGGATTTGGCTTAGCAGTGGTGGCGCAGCGGAACCGCTGAGTTCTCCAAGGTGTGAGGCGACAAGGACAAGGTCTTGTATATCGCGTGTTCCGTCGCCGTTTACATCTGTTCGGAGATTAGTTCCACTGGTTTTTCCGATGTCTTGCGCGACGAGGATAAGGTCTAAAACATTGACTTCGCCATCTCTATTGACATCCCATTTCGGGACAGTGATGACGAATTTTTTGTTGATGGGGTTAACGGTATAGTTGGTATCCTTTGCGAACCCAAAGAACCCGCTGAATGCGCCGTGTCCATGGTTATCAACGGCAACGAGGAGGACGTTTACTCCAATTTTGAGTGTTAGGGGGAAAGCGTCTTGAAAATCGCCTGCGCCGCGTGTTATGGGGTTGTAGTGGACCATCTCGCCGTTGAGCCAGACTTTCACAGCATCGTTGCTGCCGACGAGCATGGTTGTTTCCTGTCTTTGGGGTGAATTGAGGGTAACCGATCCGTAGACAACGTGGTCGTATATCTCCCTGCCGAAGCCCCATCCGAGAGCATCCGTCATTTCGTTGATGTTATCACCGCCAGTAGGTGCAAGTGTATGTGCCTCCCATTTACTATCGCCGACGGCTTTCCCTTCGGTTGCCCCGAAGGTGGAAATTTTGATTTCAGTTGCTGCACCGCCGGTTGCTTTCGCGATGAGGTCGGTATCCTTGTGAAGTAGAGTGCCGGGGACGATCACCCAGAGCCAGGGACCTTCGATTTTGGAGCCTGCTTCCGGGAATATGGTATTCACAAAATTAGAGTGCGTAATGGCTGTGCGGCCTGCGAACCTGTCGAAGACGGTTCCGTCCAGTATAGCATTGCCGGTAAGACCAAGCCAGTTGAGGTTGTCCAAATTCGTGAGAGGTGATGGGTCTGTTATGAAATTATCGCTGAGGTCTATCCATGTGAGTCCTTGGTTCTCAGCGAGGGGTGAGACATCCGAGATATCGTTTTCTGACAGGTCTACCCAAGTCAAGTTCGTTAAGTTTTTGAGTGGCGATATATCGGAGATTTGATTCGCCTGGAAACTGAGGAATTTGAGGTTGGTTAACCCGGCTATCGGTGAAAGGTCTGTTATCTGGCTAGCAGCAAGATAGAGTCCTGTTAAACCTTTTGCTTTTGCTAAGGGCGAGAGGTCTGATATTCCTGCGTTGCATACATTTATATCTTGCAATTTGGGAAGTTCTGCAATTCCCTCAAGGTTCACGACTGGTGTGTCCCATCCAGAAAAGGCTCGGAGGTTAATCAATCCTGAGAGGGGGGCGAGGTCGGCGACTGGATTCTCGGACATCCCTATTTCTTCCAGTCTTATGAGTCCAGCAAGGGGTGATAAATCGGATATGAAATTGGCACTAATCCATATTTCTCTTAGGTTGATAAGGGATGCAAGAGGCGATAGGTCGAATATCACATTGCCGTTTAGGTCAAGCTGTTGTAGGCGCGCGAGGCTTGCAAGGGGTGTTAGGTCGGATATCAAGTTGTTCCGTAGTCCTAAAGATAGGAGGTTTGTTGCGGTTTCGAGTCCAGTCAGATCGGTGATACCTCTGTTCTCGGCGTGCAGTTCGGTCAGTGTCTGCATCTCTTCGCGGGTGATGTGTGCATTTTCGGGTTTACCGAGTGTTTCGTTAATAGCGGCGCGTAGGTTTTCATCCGGAATGGTGACGGTTTGTGCGGATGTGCTTAGCGGTCCCAAGAAGAGTGTGGTGGAAAGCGCGATTATATTTAAGACGAAAATGTGTTGTTTATTGGCAATTTGCATTGTGCTGTGTCTCCATATTATGCGGGTTTTTCGTCATAAACTTCGTATCAAGTGTGAAGTCTCTGTTTTTTGAATTTTAACAAATCTAACGAAAATTCTCAACTAAAAAAACAGGATTATTTATCGTTGATTTTTGCGAAAAATTCGGCGTGTTCTCTGTCTCTCTTGCACAACCTAACAGGTTATGCTACAAAGGGGTAACTTAGATTAGTTGAAAGTGGTGCCTAAATATTCTTGTAGGGGTTGGGTCTCCCAACCCCTAAGGTGAACGGATAGCAGATCTGCCAGAGAGCGAGGGGAACCTTGAAGAAATCCGCAGAAACACCCTATCAAAGACCCCCAGCAAAAACCGCCTACGGTGGTGGCATATCCTAACGTTTGGAATAATAAACCACCTTCAACTAAATAGCAGTGAGTTTCACAGGCTTTAAATGGACATAATGGTTTTATGTACGGTATACTATAATGCACGATGTCCGTATCGTTTGCGGACTTTTAAAGGAGGAAAAAATATACCGTATGGCAGGTACTGAACGGATAATATATCTTAAAAATGAACTGAAGGAACGGATCCTGATTCTCGATGGGGCAATGGGATCGCTGTTGCAGACCTATCGCCTTACAGAGGCAGATTTTCGAGGCGAACAATTTGCCGATCACCCGTGCGAACTCAAAGGCTATAACGATCTGCTTTCCATAACACAACCGCACATTGTCCGAGAAATACACGCAAACTATTGTAGCGCGGGTGCGGACATCATCGAAACAAACACTTTTACCAGCACATCTGTGTCAATGGCGGACTATCAACTTCAAGATGTCGCATATCAGGTAAACTATGCGGCTGCGTCTATCGCTCGCGAGGTCGCGGATAAATGGACATCGCCAGACAAACCGCGCTTCGTCGCCGGGAGCATGGGACCTACTAACCGGAGCTGCTGCATTTCGCCAAATGTGAATGACCCAGGATACCGGAACATCACTTTTTCACAACTCGTTTCCGCCTACACGACGCAAGCGGAGGGCTTAATTGATGGCGGCGCAGACTTTCTCCTCGTCGAGACCGTCATGGATACGCTCAACTGCAAAGCCGCGCTCTTCGCCATACAAACCCTCGCTGAAGCACGAGGCATTGACATCCCTCTTATCGTTTCCTCCGACAGAAGTGGTGGCGGCGGTCGCAACCTCTCCGGACAGACAGTTGAAGCCTTCTGGAACTCTGTTCGGCATGTAAACCTGCTCGCCGTCGGGTTGAACTGCGGCTTTGGTGCACAACAGATCCGTCCGTATCTCGCTGAAATGGCGAAATTGGCTGATATACCCGTTATCTGCTATCCGAACGCTGGATTGCCAAATGAACTCGGTCAATATACACAGACCCCAGCGGAAATGGGAGAGTGGATGCACGATTTCGCGCAGAACGGGTTTGTCAATATCGTCGGTGGATGTTGTGGGAGTCAACCTGAACATATAGAAACCATCGCTAAAGTCGCCGCTGAATACGCACCGCGAGAGCCTGTACCACAAGAACGCGCCTGCCGTCTCAGCGGTTTAGAGGCATTCAACATCACACCCGATTCTCTCTTTGTTAACGTTGGTGAACGGACAAACGTAACAGGATCCCGCCGATTTGCAACCCTCATCAAAAATGAGGACTATGAGACGGCATTAGAGGTTGCCAGAGATCAAGTCGAAAACGGCGCACAACTTATCGACATCAATATGGACGCGGGCATGTTAGATGCCAAAACCGCAATCGTTAAGTTTCTTAACCTCATTGCAGCGGAACCTGATATTAGTCGAGTGCCTATTATGCTGGACTCCAGTCGATGGGAGGTCATAGAGGCAGGTTTGGCGTGCGTTCAGGGAAAAGGGATTGTCAATTCAATCAGTTTGAAAGAGGGAGAGGAAGATTTCTTAGCAAAAGCACGACAAATCCGCAGGTACGGTGCCGCTGTTATCGTCATGGCGTTTGACGAAGAAGGGCAGGCGGATACCT
Organism: Candidatus Poribacteria bacterium; assembly: GCA_026702755.1. Lineage (NCBI taxonomy): Bacteria > Candidatus Poribacteria > Candidatus Poribacteria bacterium. The sequence continues at coordinate 27,713 of JAPPBX010000089.1, forward strand.
ACGAACGGAAAGTGGAAATCTGTCGTAGGGCATATCAACTCCTGACAGAACAGGTTGGGTTTCCACCGGAAGACATTATTTTCGATCCGAATATCTTTGCTGTCGCAACCGGTATCGAAGAACACAACGAATACGCGAAGGCGTTTATTGAAGCCTGTGAGCAGATTAAAGCCACGTGTCCACACGCTTTGGTAAGCGGAGGTGTCAGCAACATCTCCTTCGCCTTCCGTGGCAACGATACAGTGCGCGAGGCGATGCACGCCGCTTTTCTCTATCATGCCATCAATACTGGTATGGACATGGGCATCGTTAATGCTGGGCAACTCGCGGTTTATGACGATCTACCGAAACCGCTCTTAGAAGCCGTGGAGGATGTCCTGTTCAATCGCCGAGAAGATGCGACCGATCGACTCGTTAACCTCGCGGATACACTGAAAGGCCCGGGTAAAAAGAAACGTGTAAATAGGGAATGGCGGAAACTACCGGTGGAAAAACGACTCAGTCACGCCCTCGTCGAAGGAATTATCGAATACATCGAAGATGATACAGAAGAGGCACGTCTTAAACACGAACGTCCGATACAGGTAATTGAGGGACCTTTGATGGACGGAATGAACCGTGTTGGTGAACTCTTCGGAGATGGTAAGATGTTCCTACCACAGGTCGTCAAAAGCGCACGGGTCATGAAAAAGGCGGTTGCCCACCTCATTCCATATATTGAGCAGGCACAGGCAGAAGGTGGTATCCAATCCAGAGGCAAAATTGTGATGGCGACGGTGAAGGGCGATGTTCACGACATCGGCAAGAATATTGTTGGGGTCGTGCTTGGGTGCAACAATTATGAGGTCATTGATCTCGGTGTGATGGTACCTGCGGAAGAAATTCTGGAAACAGCACGGAAAGAGAACGCTGATATTATTGGATTGAGCGGACTTATCACACCGTCGTTAGATGAGATGGTGCACGTCGCTGGAGAGATGGAGCGTGAAGGTTTCCATATCCCACTCCTTATCGGCGGTGCGACGACTTCAAAGGTACACACCGCCGTTCAAATTGAACCGACTTATAGCGGTTCAACAATTTACGTCAGGGATGCCTCTCGAAGTGTTGGCGTTGTTAGCAATCTGATGAGTGGTGAGAGACAACAGACCTTTACCGAGCAGACACGTGAAGAATACGCTGAGATTCGGGAACGCCGAGCCAAAAACCGGCAACAGGCGAACCTGCTACCCTTTGAGGTTGCCCAACAGCGGAAATTCACACCGGATTGGCGGAATTATCAACCGCCTCCGCCGCGCCTGATAGGCACGGAGGTTTTTGAAGATTACTCTTTAGCGGAACTCGTTGATTACATCGACTGGAGCCCTTTTTTTACGACGTGGGGACTCCGCGGCAAGTATCCGAATATACTGGAGCATCCAGAAGTCGGTGAGGAAGCACGGAAACTCCTTAAGGATGCTGAAACGCTTCTCCAAACTATCGTTGAAGAGAAAAGGTTTCAGGCACACGCTGTCGTTGGGCTTTTTCCTGCTAATGGTGTCGGTGAAGATACCGAAATTTACGCGGATGAAGCGCGAGCAGAAGTGATCGCTACCCTGTACCATCTGCGTCAACAGACGGAACAACCCTTCACGAGACCGAACCTCAGCCTCGGTGATTTTATCGCCCCAAAAACAACAGAGGTCCCGGATTATATCGGGGCATTTGCTGTGACGACAGGTATCGGTGTTTCCGAACTCTGTGCTGAGTTTGAACAGAAGCAGGACGATTACAACAGTATTATGGCAAAGGCGTTAGCAGACCGATTAGCGGAGGCTTTCGCGGAGCGGATGCATCAGTACGTCCGCACAATGCTTTGGGGTTATGCCGTTGATGAGACATTGGATAATGAGGCACTGATTGCCGAGAAATACCGCGGGATTCGTCCAGCACCCGGATATCCTGCATGCCCTGACCACACCCAAAAACGGACCTTGTTTGACTTATTGAAGGTCACAGAAAACACGAGCATCTCTCTCACTGAGAGTTTGGCAATGTCCCCGGCGGCATCTGTGAGCGGCTGGTACTACTCACATCCAGAGGCGCGGTATTTCAGTATTGCCAGAATCGGAGAGGATCAGGTGTCGGATTATGCAGAACGCACCGGTATGGAATTAGAAACAGCAAAGCGTTGGCTGAAACCGTTGCTGACGTAAAACTGTCTTTCATAACTAAAGTAATAGGGCGGTGAAGTTCAACCCGCCACCCTATTTTTTTGTTAATTTCTGCGTTAATCCAACGATTTCACGCCTGAATAAACGCAGTATCATGAGCGATCACGCCTGGGGTTGATACAAACCGACGCTGTTACCACCTGGGTCGAGGAACATCGCGAAGGATCCTATACCTCCCGGAATAACCTGAGGTGGTACACAGGTCTTGCCACCAAGACTTTCTACCTTCTCAAGCGATGCCTGAAGGTCATCAACCTGAATATAGATCGTGATATAGTTGGAGACAGGCATGTCGTCGGTTGTTGGAAGTATGTGTCCACACACCTCGTTCTCCGCTGCCGGATCCAATCCGTAAATGCCACTTGGATCTTGGTTGGAACTCCAACCAAATAGCGAACTATAGAATTCGCTTAGTGATTTAGCATCCTTACCCGCTATCTCAAAATGTACAACTGGATTTCCCATTGGAATTTTCCTTTCTTTATATTATGTATTTTATATTAAGTAATTATACATTAATATATTCCAAAAAGCAAATTTATTTTTCCATTCGGAACCGCTTTATATCAACGCCAGTTTGAAAAAAATATTAAAAACTGAAGCGGACGTAAATTGGGCAAAAAGCAATATATTCCTTCAAAAAGAGGCGATTTTTAGGAATACAACCCCCTAAATCCCCCTTATCAGGGGGACTTTAAGAGGAAAGGCATCTGTCCGAAGTATTTATCAAACTCGCGTTTATATCAAGTTTATTAATCTGCTTCCGCGTTAATCTTCCAATTCCTGATTCGGGTGAACGCCGTGTGGTTCGTGATCGGTACTTTGTTTTGGCGCGTATAAACCGATGCAGTTGCCACTTGGATCGAGGAACAGTGCGAAAGAACCCATACCGCTCGGAATCGCGCGAGGCGGGACAAGCATCTGCCCACCAAGACTTTCTGCCTTTTCAAGTGACGCATGAAGATCGTCTACCTCAACATAAATCGTGACACCGTTCGTGGAGCACATATCGTCGGTTGTCGTAAAGATGTGTCCATCTACCCCGTTCTCGGACTCTGGATCCACGCTATAGATGCCGTGGGTGTTATAGTTAATATTCCAACCAAATATGGAACTATAAAAATCGCTTAACCTTTCACCATCTTTGCCCGATATTTCAAAATGAACAATAGGATTTCCCATTAAATCTACTCCTTAGTAAGGTACACAACAATTACGACCTTCCTTGCAACAAACCGACGCGGTTGCCACTCGGATCACGAAACACAGCGAAATGACTTGCATTCCCCGGAATTTCTTGAGGCGGTATCAGGATTTCACCACCAAGACTTTCTGCCTTTTCAAGAGATGCCTGGATATCCTCAACCTCAACATATATGATAACGTTATTTGTAGAATCCGTTTCCTCAGTTGTTTGAAACAGATGTCCCTCTATCCCTTTTTCTGACCCCGGGTCCGCAATGTATAATTGATCTGCTAAGGGGGTAATATTCCATTCAAATACGGTGCCGTAAAAATCAATTAACTTTCCGACATCTTTCCCACCAATTTCAAAATGTACGACTGGATTTCCCATTCGGATTTACTCCTTGTCCTTTACTAAATATTATACTGACATTTATCAAAGTTATTGTCACATTACTAAAGGCGTTGCCTAAGAGCGTG